>CANFQR010000018.1 GCA_947449125.1 Bacteroidota bacterium
GACCTAATTTGCTTCCATTCATACTTGTCCATGTTGGCGAACTTACGTTACCGTATGGGAAATTACTTCTTTTTCCGTTCACTTCGCCGTCAGTAGGATAGATATGAAACAAATCGGAATCAGGACCCGCACTTGAGTTAAACCAGCTTTGAGGCCAGGTATGTTCACGGTTATAACAATCTCCTTCGGAGTTATAGGTACCACATTGATTTGTACCAAAACTGTATTCATATGGTTGGGTTCCGGTAGGTTTATAACTGTATATATCCCAAACTTTGGCGTTTGTTTTACTATCTGTTTGCGTAAACACACCCCATAAACCACTGTATGTAATTTGTGTGTGGTTTTTTATGATATTATGTAATGCAACTTTTAAATTGTAACCGGTTAATCCTTGTGCTGAATTATAATAGCCTACCGGAATTTGAGAAAAGCTAAAACTAAAAAAGAAAATAAAAATTATAACTAGATTTTTCATGATAGAAATTATTTGTTTCGGAAAGTTTCAGATTGGTTAAAAACGTTTTCCAGAATTTCTTTTTCGATGGCATTTAATGATAAACTTCTTCTTTCGTAAACCTTTTCAGCAGTTTCAAAAAATTTGTTTAATAAATAAGTTTCAAATCCATCGCTACCACCCCAACAAAAACTTGGTATATGTGTTGGAGGAAAACCGGCTCCAAATACGTTAGCGCCCACACCAACAACAGTGCCAGTATTAAACATGGTATTGATTCCTGATTTTGAGTGGTCGCCCATTATTAAACCGCAAAATTGCAAACCGCTGTCAATCATTTTATTTTGCAAATAATTGTAAAGTTTTACGCTAGCGTAATTGTTTTTTAAATTACTGTTATTAGTGTCAGCGCCAAGGTTGCACCATTCGCCAATAACTGAATTTCCTATAAAACCGTCATGAGCTTTATTTGAGAAACCAAAAACAACGCTATTGTTTACTTCGCCACCAACTTTACAATGCGGGCCAATTGTAGTGGCACCATAAATTTTTGTATTTAATTTTAACGCGCTATGTTCTCCCAAAGCAAAAGGTCCGCGAACGGCAGAACCTTCCATTACTTCAGAGTCTTTAGCTAGATAAATTGGGCCGCCGCTTGTATTAAAAATGCAGGCCTCTGCTTTGGCACCTTCTTCCAAAAAAACAAGAGAGCTATTGCCTATTACCGTAACTGTATTGCTTAAAGGTTGTGAAGTTTTATTCCTGGTAAGTAATTCAAAATCCAGTTTTATAGCGTCGTTGTTTTTTTGAAATATATCCCAAACATTTTTAATGATTAAACTATTGCCGTTAAACTCAATTTTTTCAAAATTGTTTAAGGTATCAATGTCATTTACATCGCCTACTAAGGCTAATAGTTCATTGTTTTGTAATAAGGCTTGCTGAGGTTTTAATTGTATTATATCTGAAATTAAATCATTAGTAGGGCATAGGCTACCATTTATTAACAGAGAGTTTGGCTTATTAATTAGTGGGAATTTACGTGATAAAAATTCAGTTGTAAAGTAACTTGAGTTAGTGTTTAATACTTTATCCCATTTTTCTTTAATGGTAAGTATCCCAATTCTAATTTCTGAAATAGGGCGCGTATAGGTTAATGGTAATAAATTTTTTCGTGATTTTTCAAAATCAAATAAAATAACATTCATGGAATTTGTCTTGCAGGTATAAACTAAATTAAACGTAAAAATGAAATGAATAACTTGAAATAAAGCTACAAAAAAAGAGGATAAATGACAAATTGAATAGCCACTTATCCTCACAATAATCTTGGTAAAACAAATTAGTTTCTGAATACAAATTTATTTTCGAACATATCAATTATTATTTCTTTATCTCTGTTTATTTTTCCAGCAAGTATTTGTTTTGAAAGTTCGTTTAAAATTTGTTTTTGAATAACTCTTTTTACTGGTCTTGCTCCAAATTGAGGATCGTAGCCCAATTCAGATAACCATTCAATAGCATCGTTTGTAATGTTAATTGTTATTTGCTGGTCTGCAAGTTGTTTTTGAATTTGATTAAATTGAATTCTGACAATTTCGGTTACATTATCTCTGGTTAAAGGTTCAAACATAATGACTTCGTCAATTCTGTTTAAAAATTCTGGCCTGATTGATTTTTTAAGCAATTCATATACCTCTAGTTTAGTTTTAGCCAGGATTTCATCTTTATTTAAATCATTAATTTTTTCGAAACTTTCCTGAATAATATGGGAGCCCATATTACTTGTCATGATAATAATTGTGTTTTTAAAATTAACAACTCTGCCTTTGTTATCTGTAAGCCTTCCGTCATCTAAAACCTGAAGTAAAATATTAAAGACATCCGGATGTGCTTTTTCTATTTCATCTAATAAAATTACGCTGTATGGTTTTCTTCTTACTGCCTCGGTTAACTGACCACCCTCATCATAACCAACGTATCCAGGAGGCGCTCCAATTAAGCGACTTACGGCGTGACGTTCTTGGTATTCGCTCATGTCAATTCTTGTCATGGCATTTTCGTTATTAAATAAAAAGTCGGCTAAGGCTTTGGCAAGTTCTGTTTTGCCAACGCCTGTGGTTCCAAGAAAAATAAATGAACCAATTGGTCGTTTACTGTCCTGTAAACCGGCTTTACTTCTTCTTACGGCATCTGATATACTTTCAATTGCTTCTTGTTGCCCAACAACTCTTTTATGCAGTTCGTCTTCTAACTTTAATAATTTTTCTTTTTCACTTTGCAGCATTCTGCTAACCGGAATTCCTGTCCATGCGCTTATAACTGCCGCTATTTCATCACTATCAACTTCTTCTTTTAATAATTGAGAGCCATTTTCTTTTGCTTCGGCTAGTTTGTTTTCAAATTCAAGTAGTTTTGCTTCGGCTTCCTTTACTTTACCATAGCGTATTTCGGCAACCTTACCATAATCGCCTTGTTTTTCAAAGTTATTGGCTTGTTGTTTTAAATCTTCAATTTCGAGTTTTATTTTTTGTACACCTTCAATAACTTCTTTTTCTGATTGCCATCTTGCTCTTAGCCCTGTTCTTTTTTCCTGCCAATTTGAAATTTCTTTATTCAATGTTTCAATTTTTTGTTCATCGCCATCACGTTTAATGGCTTCGCGTTCAATTTCAAGTTGCATGATTTTACGTTCGACTTCATCTAGTTCTATTGGCATTGAATTAATTTGCATACGTAATTTAGACGCGGCTTCATCCATAAGGTCAATAGCTTTATCGGGCAAGAAACGGTCGTTAATATAACGTTGACTTTGTTCTACAGCTGCAATGATGGCTTCGTCTTTTATTCTTACTTTATGATGAGTTTCGTATTTTTCTTTGATGCCGCGTAAAATTGAAATAGCATCTTCGGTGCTGGGTTCATCTACCATTACTTTTTGAAAGCGACGTTCTAATGCTTTATCTTTTTCGAAATATTTTTGAAATTCATTTAAGGTAGTTGCGCCAATGGCCCTTAACTCGCCACGCGCTAAGGCGGGTTTAAGTATGTTAGCGGCATCCATGGCGCTCTCTCCGCCGCCGCCTGCACCAACCAGTGTATGAATTTCGTCAATAAATAAAATCACTTCTCCATTACTGCCAATCACCTCTTTAATAACCGCTTTTAAACGCTCTTCAAACTCTCCTTTAAATTTAGCTCCGGCAATTAAAGCCCCCATATCTAATGAAAAAACCTGTTTGGTTTTTAAGTTTTCAGGTACGTCACCGTTAATAATTCTATGGGCTAGACCTTCCGCTATTGCAGTTTTACCAACACCTGGTTCGCCAACCAAAATCGGATTATTTTTTGATCGACGAGAAAGTATTTGTAATACTCGGCGAATTTCTTCATCCCTCCCAATAACGGGATCGAGTTTGCCGCTTCTTGCCTGTTTGTTTAAGTTGGTGGCGTATTTGTTTAAACTGTTATAGGTTTCTTCCTGGGATTGACTTGTTACGCGTTCGCCCTTTCTTAATTCAGTAATTGCCGCTTTCAGTTCCTTTTCTTTTATACCTGAATCTTTCATTAGATTAGATGTATTGTCGCCGGAGCTTAACAAGCCTAGCAACAAATGTTCAATAGAAACGTATTCGTCTTTATAGTCTGCAAGGAAAGAATTTGCTTTTGTGAGAGCTTGGTTTGCCGCATTAGAAAGGTAGGGTTGACCTCCCGTTACTTTTGGATACGATTTAATTACACTATCAATTAATTTAGTAAATGTTACCTGATTGATATTTAATTTTTTTAATATAAATGGTGTTACATTTTCATCAACTTCTAATATAGCTTTTAAAATATGGCCGGTTTCTATAGCCTGATGACCATTAGAGGTTGCCAATTGCAGAGCTTGTTGGATAGCTTCCTGCGATTTTATGGTATAATTATTTAAGTTCATGGTTTAATTTTTTATAATTAAACGACACAAACTATTCCAAATTTTATTTAAGAAATTTAGTCAGTTTATTTTTGGTAAATATGACTGAATGGCTTTGTTTTATTGAATTGTATGACGGAATTTCATTTTTAATAATAACAAAATTGAGTAAGTGGTTGTTATTTTTTCATTATCGAATCAAACGGAATTCTATTTGTAATTGATCGCCCAAGCGTAATTTCATCAGCATATTCAAGCTCATCGCCAATGGCTATTCCGCGCGCAATTGCACTTAGTTTTATATTATATGGCGCTAATTTTCTGAAAATGTAAAAAGAAGTAGTTTCACCTTCCATGGTAGCATTTAGGGCCAGAATTATTTCGACGATGTTACCTGCGCTAACTTTATTTACAAGTGTTTCAATGTTTAAACTAGAGGGAGTTATTCCATCTATAGGCGAAATAATTCCGCCTAATATATGGTAATGACCTTTATAAAGGCCAGTGTTTTCTATTGCCATTACATCTCTGTAATCCTGAACAACACAAATTGTTGTTTCGTCTCTTAATGGATTTTGACATATTTCACAAATAATTTGCTCTGAAATATTATGGCATTTTTGGCAAAATTTTAAATCAGTTTTTAATTGTAGAAGTATTCTAGAAAGAGTTTCTACCTGAGATTTATCTTGCTTAATAATATGGAGTACATAGCGCAGGGCAGTTTTTTTGCCTACGCCTGGCAATTGCGCAAATGCCTCCACAGCCTGTTCTATAATCTTTGAACTGAATTCCACTTACGTAAAAGTAATTATTCATGTTATCTAATTAAAGCTTTACTTATTCACTAAAAAATTGTTTAGAACTATTTTAGATGCAACAAGTCCTCTTTCAAAAAAATAGAAATCTTTGTTTTTACTAATAAAAGTTTTTTATTTTAATGTCTCCATCTTTATTATTCATATTTGTATTATCTTATTTTTTGTTGTTGCTGGGAGTTGCTTGGTATACCGGCAGAAATTCAACAAACGACTCTTTTTTTATTGGGAATAAAAACAGTAACTGGATGCTGGTTGCTTTTGGCATGATTGGCACAAGTTTAAGTGGTGTAACTTTTGTAAGCGTTCCTGGAGGAGTAGGTAGCGGTAATTTTTATTATTTCCAAATTGTGTTGGGTTATTTGTTAGGATATATGGTAATTGCGTTTGTTTTAATTCCACTTTACTATAAATTAAATCTGACTTCAATTTATACTTATCTCGAAAAACGTTTTGGTGTTAATGCTCATAAAGCAGGCGCATTCTTTTTTATTTTATCGCGTTTGGTTGGAGCCACCGCTCGATTATATTTAGTTATTAGTGTACTTCAGGTTTTTATATTTGATAAACTTAATATCCCGTTTGAACTTACAGCACTTGTGATTTTATTACTTATTTTGTTGTATACGTTTGAGGGTGGTGTAAAAACAATTATTTACACCGATACATTGCAAACAACCGGCATGTTATTAGGGCTTATAATTTGCATTGTTTTTGTAGTTAAATCAATGGGTTTAGATTTTACCGGAGCATTACAACTAATGCATCAAAAAGGTTACACTAAAATTTTTAATACAGATATTAAAGCAGGTTCTTATTTTTTAAAACATATTATTGGTGGTATGTTTATTGCCATTGCCATGACGGGGCTTGATCAGGAAATGATGCAAAAAAACATTAGTGTTAAAACTATAAAAGATTCTCAAAAAAATATTATTTCGTTTTCGTTTGTTTTAGTGGTTGTTAATTTGTTGTTTTTGTTTTTAGGAGGCATGTTGTATTTATATGCAAATGCAAATTTAATTTCTGTTCCGCCTGATGATTTATTTCCGACTATTGCATTAAGTGATAAGTTTAGCGGTGCTATTGGCATTGTATTTATAATTGCTTTAATTTCTGCTTTGTTTCCGAGTGTAGACGGCGCCATTACTTCAATTACCTCTTGCTTTTGCATAGATGTTTTAAGAATAGACAAACGCAACGCCAGCGAAAAAAAAAATAGACAAACTAGACTTAAAGTTCATTTTACATTTGCTGTAGTATTTTTTATAATGGTTTTAATTTTTAAGGCAATTAATGATAAGCTGATAATTGATTTTATTTTAAAATTTGCCGGAATAACTTACGGACCTTTGTTGGGCCTTTTTTCGTTTGGAATTTTAACAAACAGAAATTTAAAAGAAAAATTAATTATAGCAGTTTGTTTAATTGCTCCTGTTTTGGCATTAGGTATTGATGTGCTTTGCAGTCCGGAGTGGTACGAGAAAAAACTACATGTTTCGTTGGGTTTAAAGATGTTATCTGAAAGTGTTTTTGGCGGTTATAAAATTGGGAATGAGTTAATTTTAATTAATGGTATACTTACCTTTTTAGGTTTATATTTTATTTCAGAAAAGTCAACGGCGCAAACTATCGAACAAAAGCTTCGTGACTAGTTATTTAATGGAGAAATTTAGTTTCCTGAAGTTTAGAAAAAATTGTTTTTTGTTTTAAAAAGTAATCAAACACAATATTGCCTTTATATATGCAAGATTTACTGAATTTAAAATCTTGTAATTTTTTTAATTGTTTTCTTTTATTTAATGTGTTTGGCAATAAATAATAGTAAGAAAAATGAGCTTTAATTACTGCAAAAAAATGCTTTGGTTGTCCTTCCAATAAAAATTTAATGCCGGCAATACCATCCAATATTAATCGAAAAATTAACTTAAAAAATAAAAAATTATCGGGGTGATTTTTTGTTAGTGTAATTAAATTATTTCTGAAATTTAAGAATGTTTTTCGTGAGGACAATTTATTTAAGGTGCCGCCTCCAACATGATAAACAACTGATTTAGGTTCAACATAAATGGAGTAACCTATATTTTTTAATCGCCAGCAGAGATCGATTTCTTCCATGTGCGCAAAATAATCGTCATCTAAACCACCAATTTCCCAAAAGGCTTTAGAATTCACGAATAAACATGCACCTGTTGCCCAAAATACTTCTGTGGCATTATTATATTGTCTGTTATCAGATTCAATGCTGTTAAAAATTCTACCTCTGCAAAATGGGTAGCCGTAATTATCGATAAATCCACCCGAAGCGCCGGCGTATTCAAATAAATTTTTGTTTTTAAAATCAATAAGTTTTGGTTGGCAAGCGGCAATTTTTTTATGGTTTTCCATTAAATCAATAATGGGTTGCGTCCAATTTTCGGTTACTTCAACATCGCTATTTAATAATACAAAGTAATCTGCATGTATTTGTTTTAACGCTAAGTTGTAACCTTTTGCATAACCGTAGTTGTTTGTAATTTCAATTACATTAACCTCTTTACGAAATGTTTTTTTTAAATAAGTTACAGAATCGTCAGTGCTTGCGTTGTCGGCAACATAAATATTACAGTTGATAGAAAATTTAATTACGCTTGGTAAAAATTTTTCTAAAAAATGCCTGCCGTTAAAATTTAATATTACAATGGCAACTTTTGGATGGTTCATAGATATTACCTTGGGTTGCTGAAAATTTCGTTAAATTGATTGTCTTGCAAGCCTGTAGGGCTCAGATTATCAGGATTACCAATACCGTCGTTATTTCGACGTGTAACTTCAAAGCGCCACCTTTCGTTATAAGTTTCGCCACGCATATCGCTGTGAACTAAAACATGACAATCGTCGCCTATGTTTTTGTTTACAAATACAAATTTCCGGTTACTAAAAACTTGTCTGTTTACATTATCGGTTAAACGATAATATTGCCAAATTTCGTAAGGAAAGGTATTCACTTCGGTATTTTGCACACTTCTTTGATTAGGTTTCCCATATTGTAAATAAACTCTTCCGCGTTCGGTATAGTAGCCTTTTTGCTTACCACATTTAAACAACACCATAACTTCCTGAACATTTTTATAGTATTCTGCCCACATTTTTAGTGGGTTAGCTGTATCGCCAGCGCGGCGTTTCCAAAAATCAATCACAAAATTTTTCATTAGAGTAGGGTCTTTTTTGATAGCCTGATTAATTATTCGTTCCTTGTCATTGCCATCGGCTATGGGCCATAGGCATTCTACAAACATTTTCAAAGTATCGGTATTGTTACAAGCACCAAAATAATCGTTAACAGTTTTTTTTCTGTTGTATTCAAAAAGTTTTACGGCATCTAAAGTTTTATTTAGACGTTGAAAAAAATATTTTTTCTGAAGATGCGTAATATTGTTTTCGTCTTTTAGTTCTATAACTAAATTATAGTTGCCGCTCGTTAAATTGCTAATGTTCAATTTTGCGAGCAAAGGGTTTACCTTTTGCGAAATTTGTTTTTTAAAATCGCCGATGTTATTTAATTTAATTAGACTATTACTATTTTCGAGATAATATAAATAAACAAATGCTTTGTTTTTTCCGAGTGCAGTGTCTGTGTTATACGCTTCAAAATAAAAAGATAGTTCATTAACAGATTCAGGGAAATAATTGACATTATATGGTATAAGATCAAATCCACTTTTAGAAATTGAACTTGGCTGAGTGGTTTTTTTATAACTTTCTAAAACTTGAATGGCTGACGATTGAATTTGAGATGAATTGTAGTTAATCCAGAAGGTGTCTTTAATAGTTGTATTTTTTTTGTGGGGGGTATTTTTGTCGTTTATATTAATTAGAAGGGTATATTTTCCATTAGGTAAAGAATATCTCTGATTATCAATAAAAGCTGGAAAATTAAGTGTATCAGAAAATAAT
Organism: Bacteroidota bacterium; assembly: GCA_947449125.1. GTDB lineage: Bacteria > Bacteroidota > Bacteroidia > B-17B0 > Aurantibacillaceae > Aurantibacillus. The sequence continues at coordinate 9,128 of CANFQR010000018.1, forward strand.
GGGCCAATTAAATTGTATTTGTTTGCTTTAATTAGAGAGCTGTCTTTAAGTATTTTAACTTCAATGTTTACTGAATTTTGGTAGTTATTATTGATTTTTTTAGGGTACAATGAATTGCCTAAAAAAGTTATGTAAGTTTCAATATATGGTTGGTTTGTAGGGGTATTAAAGATGCCTTTATTGAAGTAAGCCATAACTTGAGCCTGCAAACAAACAGGAAAAACTAAAAGAATTAAAAAAATAAATGCTTGTTTATTAATGTTTTGCGATTTTATCATTGAACAGTTTTTAAAGTTATATATTTTTTTTTCAAAATTGGTTTGATAAATAAAAAAAATGAGTAATTTCGCCCCCGGAGAAATGGCAGAGTGGTCGAATGCGGCAGTCTTGAAAACTGTTGACTGTAATAGGTCCGGGGGTTCGAATCCCTCTTTCTCCGCCAGTTAAATCAAAGCCCCAATATTTATTGGGGCTTTTTTTTTAATTTTAGTAAAACTAAATATGTTTTTCATCCATCTAGGTGTTGGAAAAGATAACTCCTTTATCATAGAACTAATTTCTGTAAATGTTTTTCACTTTGATTTCTTTAACTTCAAGCCAAGTCTAGAATTACGATGGTGAAATTGGTCTTAACTTCAATCGACCTTACATTTTAATTAAACAACTCGAATGGCTAAATGTTCAATCCACTATCAGCCTGGGGCTTCGAAGCCAATTTTCATCTATCTATAAATTATAGCAAGAAAAATCTTCTTGATATGATAACTTAGAGTAAGTTATTGGTATGTTAAAAGAAAATTTTAGTGAACTTAATCTTCAGGAAAAAGTTGATTACATAAACAAATACGGTGAACTAATTAATGAAAAGGTTTATTACGAGTACAACATCAGTTTAATATTAGTTGAGAATTTTTATGTTGAACTTTTTTATTCTCGTCAATTAAATCAAATCTCTGGAATAGAAATTCAAGAAAATAGGCAACTATTATTTGAGTACGTTAAGGATATTGACTTGCAGGAAATTACAAGATTACTTAAATAAGCTCCTACTTAATAGCCTCCGCCATCATAACGACGGTAAGGCATTCCTTGCATGTTACGCATTGGATTTTCTTCAGTTTCAGTTTTTGGTTGCATGCCGCTCTTAAACTTTTTAAAAGTATAAGTTATGGTTATCATAAAATAACGCCTTAATACCGTAGTGTTAAAATCTTCGGTATAATTTCCGGTAATTGTTCTTCCAATGCTGCGGTTCTGATTGAGTAAATCAAAAACCGAAACTTTTGTTTCAAACGATTTGTCTTTTAAAAATTTGTAACCAAAATAAGCATTCCATAAAAAATACTCCTGATTAAAATTTTGACTTAAGCCATTGTAAGAATTATACACAAGGTCTGTATTTAAAACAAACCCATTTAAAAATAACCAGTTAAATTTAAATGTTGTTGATTGAGAAATAAACTTATTGTTTGACTGTTTTTGAACTGAATTGTTTACCAGATTATAGGAGCCGTTATAAGCAATCGAAAAATCGAGTTCTTTGCTTATGTTGCTTCCAACAAAAATACCGCCATTAAAGGCATAGTTGTCAGAAATGTTTATAACGTTGTTTATGAGTGATGGGTAGTGGTTTAGCGATGTACCTCCATTTATATTTAAATTACTTTTTATGGCTGTAACCGGAAAACCATACACAAAAAATACGCGCGCACTGTAATATCCATTTAAATTTATTGGTTTTGTTAGCTGACTTCCGGCTTTAGCCAAATAGCCTTGTATATTTGAATCAGACTGCAGAATATAATTAGCATTACTGATATAATTGTTTATATAGCTACCATTCATAAACACCATGGCGTTGCGAGAAGTTTGTGTGTTGAAACCACCGAATCTTGCAAAGAAATTATTTTCAAACGTTTGTTTTAATTCGCTGTTTCCAGATTTTAATTGTATCGGATTTGAAATATCTAAAACATTTTGCAGTTGAGATACAGATGGAATATTGGTTGATGTTCTGTAATTCACTCTAAGGTTTTTACTTTTACTGAATTTGTAGTTAAGTTGAGCATTTGGTAAAATCGTTTTAAATGATTTGTTAATTATAAATTCTGCCGGAAAAGTTTGTTGACCTTTTAATGTTGCATCTTGAGCATCTGCACCAAAACTAAAGTTTAATTTGTCTTTTTGATAGCGATAGCTCAAGCCTCCTTTTTGTGCAATAAAAACATTATTATATTTGTTTGAAAGCGCGGTGTTAAAACTATTAAATGCGCCTGAGTTGTTGTCAAAATCATTTGTTTGTTTATCTGAAAATCCTTCAGTATAGGTGGGGTTATAACTAATTTGTATTTGAGAGTTATTATTTAAAGGTTCGGTATATGACAGTGTTGGGGATATTTTTTTTGTATTTGACAAGGTTGTATAAGTTTGATTTAAAGTGGTTGCTAAACTATCGTTATAATAATACTGTGAGTTATATGTGCCGTTATTTTTTTTGTCAGCTAATTGAGTAATTATATTTAAAGAAATTGTTCTA
>CANFQR010000019.1 GCA_947449125.1 Bacteroidota bacterium
ACTCATGGCAACTTGCGCCAATTCTTTACCGTCACCAAAAATTCCAAATTTGGCCTTACCGGTTAAAACTTCTTTTCTCCCTAGTAAACTTGCTTGCCTACTTTCATTAATTAACTTGAAATCATCCAGAACTATTTTTCTGAAATCGTCAAAACTTAATTTACTTGTATTTGCTTCTATTTCTTGTTTTCCCATTACACAACCTTAATATACAAATATAATAGATTGGCAGTAATGCCAAAAATATTTTAAAGTAGAATAAAAAAAATTAAAAAGGGAAACTATATAATTTACAAATAAAGATTGAATATTAACGTTTATTATATTGAGCCTCATAATAATTGGCATAATTACCTGAAGTTACATTGTTTAACCATTCTTCGTTATTTAAATACCAATCTACCGTTAAATTTAGACCTTGCTCAAAAGTTACTGAAGGCACCCAACCTAAGTCATTTTGTAATTTTGATGAATCTATTGCATATCTTAAATCGTGACCTGCCCTATCTTTAACAAATGTAATTAACTTCTCACTTGTTCCCATTTGACGATTTAATTTTTCATCCATTATTTTACATAACAATCTAATTACATTAATATTAGTCCATTCATTATGTCCGCCAATATTGTAAGTGCTGCCTGTTTTCGCATTATGAAATATAGCATCAATTGCAACTGCATGATCAATGACATATAACCAATCTCGAACATTTTCACCTTTACCATATATTGGCAATGGTTTATTGTTTTTTATATTATTTATACACAGCGGAATTAATTTTTCGGGGAAATGATTTGGTCCGTAATTATTACTACAATTTGAAATAACAACCGGTAAACTATACGTGTCATGATAAGCACGAACAAAATGATCGCTACTTGCTTTTGAAGCCGAATAGGGACTGTGCGGATCGTAAGATGTATCCTCAGTAAACATTCCGGTTTCACCTAAAGCCCCATAAACCTCATCAGTGCTTACATGATAAAATTTTTGGAATTTTGAACTCTCTTTTTTAAATAATTCTTTAGCAGCATTTAACAAATTTACAGTACCAATAACATTGGTCATTACAAACTCCAAAGGGTTGGTTATACTTCTGTCAACATGACTTTCTGCGGCCAGATGTATAACGGCATCGTAATTTTCATTTTTAAATAAATCACTGATAAATTCAGCGTCTACAATATCTCCCTTAATGAATTTATAGTTGGGCAAGTTTTCAACATCACTAAGATTCGCTAAATTACCGGCATAAGTTAACTTATCTAAATTATGAATTGTATAATTTGGATATTTTGTTACAAACAATCGAACTACATGCGAACCAATAAAACCGGCACCACCAGTAATTAATATTTTCATTTTATTTTTTTATTTTTTTTGTAATTAAATTTTAAAGAGAATTTTAATAATTCTCTTACAAACTCCAATAGGTTAGGCCTTTTATCTTGCCTTTGTACATCCCTTTAATATCTACTAAAACGCCCTTATTAGAAAGAATATACTTAAAATACTTTTCGTCTAAAATTTTATATTCTGCATGATTAACTGCAACTATTACCCCATCATAAGCTTTTGACATTTTATTTAAACCAAAACCATACTCATGCTTTAGTTCTTCGCTATCCGCATGCGGATCTATAATTTCAACCTTTACGCCAAACGATTTAAGTTCTTTTACTATGTCTGCAACTTTACTATTTCTTATATCGCTGACATCTTCTTTAAAAGTTGCTCCCATTACAAGCACCTTAGATCTTGAAATATTTTTTCCTGCTGCAATTATTTTTTTTACGCAAGTTTTAGCTACATAAAACCCCATAGAATCATTAACGTATCGGCCACTATTGATAACTCTGGCATGATACCCCATTTCTTCTGCCTTGTAAGTTAAGTAATATGGGTCAACACCAATACAATGTCCGCCAACAAGACCAGGTGAAAATTTTAAAAAATTCCATTTTGTTCCTGCCGCTTCTAGCACATCGTAGGTATTTATTCCAATTCTAGAAAAAATTATAGACAATTCATTCATTAAAGCTATATTAACATCGCGTTGAGTATTTTCAATAATTTTAGCGGCTTCGGCAACTTTAATACTGGAGGCACGATGAGTTCCGGGCTCAACAATAATTTCGTATACTTTAGCAATATTTTCTAAACTTTCTTTATCACAACCGGATACAATTTTTAAAATTTTTGTAATAGTATGTTCTTTATCTCCCGGATTAATGCGCTCAGGAGAATATCCAACTTTAAAATCCTTTACAAATTTTAATCCTGAATGTTTTTCAAGAACAGGTATACAATCTTCCTCGGTACACCCAGGATAAACAGTAGATTCATAAACGACATAATCTCCTTTCTTTAAAACTTTTCCAACTGTTGTTGATGCGCCTATTAAAGGCTTCAAATCGGGTAAATTATGCTCATCAATTGGAGTTGGCACAGCAACAATAAAAAAATTAGCTTTTTTAAGATCTTCTAATTTATGGGTAAACGTAATGTCTGAAGCTGCAAAATCTTTTTTTGTTAATTCATTACTCGGATCAATACCTTTCTTCATCATATTAACGCGTTTTTCGTTAATATCAAAACCAATTACTTTAACTTTTTTAGCAAAAGCCAGGGCAATAGGAAGTCCAACATATCCTAATCCAATAACAGCTATAGTTGCATCTTTTTTTAATATTTGATTATAAATGCTCATACTTTTCAAAATTTAGATTCAATAAATTAATTTTTAAATTCTTTTAAAAGGTCAATAGGTCTTAATGCATAAATTCTTTCAATAATATCAACAACTTTCAAACCCTCCAAAGCATTCGTCGAAATTTTATTTATTCCATTTAAAGTGTCAATTACATTTTCAATAACAAAATTATGGTTGTTGGCTGAACCTTTGTACGAACCGTAATCGTTGGCCGGATTTGTCTCTGCTAACTCTGGCATTTTATAATCTTTTATGTTACAAACCTCTATCTGATCCATATATTGCCCGCCAACTTTAATACTACCATTGCTGCCTACAATTGTTAATGAGGATTCTAAATTTTTATCCCAAACTGCCGTAGAATAATTAATACAACCCATACCTCCGTTAACAAAATCAAAACTAACAAAACCGCTGTCTTCAAAATCTGTAGATTTTTGATGAGTAAAATCAGCGAATTTTGCTTGAATATTAGTTATGTCACCAAAAATCCAATACATAATGTCTATCCAATGACTAAACTGAGTAAACAATGTGCCACCGTCTAAATCCTGAGTTCCTTTCCAGTTACCTGGTTTATAGTAGCGATCGTCTCTATTCCAGTAACAATTTAACTGAACCATGTAAACATCGCCAATAATTTTTTTCTCAACAACTTCTTTTAACCAAGCACTTGGCGGAGAATAACGATTTTGCATTACACAAAAAACAGTTTTACTATGCTGTAACGCGCTGTATATTATCTTTTCACAATCTGATTTAGAAAGTGCCATTGGTTTTTCTACTACAACGTGTTTATTGGTATCAAGTGCTTTTAAAGCATGAGTGGCGTGTAACCCATTTGGCGTGCAAATATTCACCACTTCAATTTCAGGGTGAGCACTTAACATGTCGTCAACGGAGTTATAATATTTCTCTTGTAAGTTATCTAAACCTAGTTTTTCCTTTGAAAGAACATCACACACTGCAATCAATTCACAGCTGTTGTTCCTTCTAATCATTTCAGCATGTCGTTTTCCAATATGCCCCTGACCAATTACCGCAAATTTAATTTTGCTCATAAATTATTTAATTCTGGTTACAATATTATTCTCAAGCTTGTATTGCTGACCGCTCTCCTTACAAACAGCTAAACCCTCATTATTAAACTCCAATCTGTGTCCATATTCACTCATCCATCCAATTTGACGAGAAGGATTGCCTACAACTAATGCATAATCAGGTATATGTTTTGTAACTACCGCACCAGCACCAATAAATGCATATTTCCCTATATCGTGCCCGCAAACAATAGTTGCATTTGCACCAATAGAAGCTCCTCTACCAACATGAGTTTTTGCATATTCTGACTTTCGATTAATTGCACTTCGTGGATTAATAACATTAGTAAAAACCATGCTCGGACCTAAAAACACATCATCATCACAAATAACACCTGTATATATAGAAATATTATTTTGAGCTTTTACATTAGTACCTAAAATAACTCCAGGGGAGACAACTACATTTTGGCCCAAGTTACAATTTTTGCCTAATTTACAATTAGACATAATATGCGAGAAATGCCAAATCTTTGTTCCTTCTCCAATTTCACACCCTTCGTCTATAACAGCAGTAGGATGCGCAAAATAATTTACGTTTTCAATCATAGTTAAGTCGCACAAAATTAATAAAATAGCGCTGACATAAAAATATAAAATGAGTTTTAATTTAAAACCAAAAGGGTAATATTTTAATATATTTGCCCAAATAATTCGTATTATGAAATTTAATTATAAAAACTACTTACCTCATGGATTAGCCGTTATTATTTTTGCGATAATAACCTTTATTTATTTTAAACCTCAATTTGGCGGAAAAGAATTAAAACAAGATGATATTGCCCGACATAAGGGAATGAGTAAGGAGATTGTTGATTTTAGAAATACAAAACATACCGAACCATTATGGACAAATTCTATGTTTGGCGGAATGCCGGCCTATCAAATCTCAACTCTATACCCCGGTAACTGGATTGGCAAATTAGATAATGCCTTTAAACTATTCATACCACTTCCTGCAGGATATTTATTCTTGTATTGTGTAGGTTTTTTTATTCTTCTGTTATGTTTAGATGTTAATCCCTGGCTGTCTGCAATTGGCGGTATTGCTTATGGATTAAGCTCGTATTTTTTAATTATCCTTGAGGCTGGACATAATTCCAAAGCAAACGCATTAGGCTACTTACCCGCATTGCTGGGCGGCGTGTTATTATTATTTAGAGGCAAGCATTGGCTAGGTTTATCTGTTACAGCATTGTTTACAGCAATGGAACTGAATGCTAACCACGTTCAAATCTCCTATTACGGTTACATCTTAATTGGCTTCATTATTCTAGGTTATTTTATTGAGAAATTCAAACAAAAGCAATTGGTTGTTTTCTTTAAAAGTTTTGGGCTTTTCTTAATCGCCACTTTAATTGGTGTTTTACCTAATTATGCCGGACTTGCAACAACCAATGAATATGGCAAATACAGTACGCGCGGAAAATCTGATCTAACCGTTAATGCGAAACTTAAAATAAATGAAATTAATTCGATTGGGTCAGAATCTCCCAAAAAAAATAATACCATAGATGAATCTGTTAAGAAAAAACATGAGCAAAATACAACCAGCGGATTAGATCAGGATTATGCTACACAATGGAGTTATGGAATTGGAGAAACATTTACTTTTTTAATTCCAGACTTTAAAGGAGGTGCAAGCAATAGTATAAGAAATTCAGATGGTAATGCCCTTAAAAAAGTTAATGCAGATTTCAGAGAACAAGTTGCTAGCAGTGGCGCATATTTCGGCGATCAACCATTTACAAGTGGACCAGTTTACATTGGTGCAATTGTAATTTTCCTGGCTATGTTAGGTTTATTTGTTGTGAAAAATACAATTAAATGGCCGGTAATTCTGGCAACATTACTAACTATTGCATTAGGTTGGGGAAGTAATTTTATGCCATTAACAAATTTTTTCATGCATTATGTTCCCGGATACAATAAATTCAGAGCCGTTAGCATGATTATGATAATTGCTGAATTAACAATTCCATTACTTGCTATTTTAGGCATAAATGAAATTTTGAAAATTAAAAATTGGGATGAAAAAATAAAATTAAATCTAATAAAAAAAGAACTTTCATTAAAAAAAACAATTATCATTTGCTTCTCGGTTGTAGGCGGATTTTGTTTGTTATGTTATTTAATGCCCGATGTTTTTAATAATTTTCAGGTCAGAGGAGAAGAAGAACAAATGATACAACAAGCTGTAAGGGCAGGAAATCCAGAAAATCAAGTGAGACCATATATAGCAGAATTAATGCCTCAAATTGAAATTGCCAGAAAAGCTATTTTTAAATCAGATGCCTTACGCTCTTTCATTTTTATTGTTTTAGGCTTCGGTGCTTTATTTTTATATTTCACAAACAAATTAAAAAAAGAATTATTTTTTACCGCCATTGGTATTTTTATTTCCATAGACTTGTGGACCGTTGCGGCAAGATATTTAAATGATAAATCGTTCGTTACTAAAGAACAAAATCAGCAAAGTTTAGTTTCAAAAACCGCTGCCGATGAAGAAATATTAAAAGATACCGATATTGACTATCGCGTTTTAAATCTTACAGTAAGCACATTTAATGATGCCGCTACATCATACTATCACAAGTCAATTGGCGGTTATCATGGTGCCAAACTAAAAAAATATGCAGAGTTAATTGATTTTCACATTGACCGGGAAATTGATGTGTTTTATAAAAATGCAGGCAAAGCTTTCGGTAGCGATAGCAGCTTAAAGGCTTTATTTAGCAGTTTAAACATTATAAATATGTTAAACACTAAATATTTTATTATTCCCGGTGGAGAAGACCGAAACGAAATCCCTCTAAAAAATACAGAAGCTAATGGCAATGCCTGGTTTATTAAAACCATTAACACTGCTAATAATGCCGATGACGAAATTATTGGCCTAAGTAAACTAAACACCAAAACGGAAACCATTTTGCAAACTAATTTCAAAAATGAATTAGGATTAAAAGACTCCTATGATGGCGAAGGCGCTATTAAATTAGTTTCATACCAACCAAATGAATTGGTTTATGAATGCGATACTAAATCTGAAGAGTTTGCCGTTTTTTCTGAAATTTATTACCCTAAAGGTTGGAACGCCTATCTTGATGGTAACCTTAAGCCTTACGCTTGCGTAAATTATGTTTTAAGAGGGCTAAACGTCCCTGCAGGAAAACATAAAATCGAATTTAAATTTGAACCAAAAACTTACTCAAACGGAAACACAATTGCAATGATTGGTTCTATGCTATTAATAATTACGATTGGCGCAGGATTATATTTGAATAAAAAGAATAATGTTATTGTTAGTTAAATTGGATAAAAGATTAAAATTTGATGAATAAAAATTAAATAACATGAGTTATTTTTAGATCTGAAAAATTAAAACAATAATTAAAAAAATAAAATTATGGCATTAGAAATTACAGACGCAAATTTTGAAGAATTAGTATTAAAAAGCGATAAACCAGTTTTAGTAGATTTTTGGGCCGAATGGTGTGGCCCTTGCCGCATGGTTGGTCCTGTTGTAGAAGAAATGGCAAAAGAATACGAAGGTAAAGCTGTTATTGGTAAAGTTAACGTTGATTTAAACTCTGCTATTAGTGCTAATTATGGTATCAGAAACATTCCTACACTGCTTTATTTCAAAAACGGTGAGGTTGTAGACAAACAAGTTGGTGTAGTTCCGAAAGCTGCCTTAGCTGCTAAATTAGATGCACATTTATAATAATTATATTTCCCTAACAAAAAGTCTCATCATTTCTTGGTGAGACTTTTTTTATAATGAGTATTTAATTTTTTTATTGCTTCAATTCAACCAACAAGGTTTTTAATTCAGGTTCTTTTTGAGTTCCAATAAGTATTTTTTTACCATTGTTAAATTCAAGTTGCAAACCTTTATTGCCATTTACATTATAGGCACTTCCCTTTCCAAAAAGCCCCGAACGCAATCCCCATCCACCATATTCTGTTATTGCACAATACTCTCTGATGTATACATTTGACAGCTCATCCCATTTATAGTGTTTAAATCTAAAATGAAACGGAAAAAACCTTACATAAATACCATCCGCTTTAATTATAGTTTCTAATTTAATTAAGTAGAAAAAAACATATAAACATGCAAATAAGAGTATACTGACCAATAATTCTGAAGTATCTGAGAGTTTATAGCCATACTGAAGACCAAATATAAATTCACCTAGAGTGCTCAAAATAAAAATTCCGGTAGGTAAAAGTAATAGTAACCAAACCCACCATTGTGTGAATTTTTGTTTTTCATAAAATAATAAATCATTTTCCATGTAATATAAAATAATTTAAACCAGTGTTTTAACAACTAATTATTTTTTAACCTCTACTCTAATTCCTTCGCTGTGACTGGTAAATTCGGGAGCATACATACATTGAATTGTTGTTATGCCATTACTAAAATTACCATAATGATTAACCACTAAAGGATATTCAAACACATAGGTTCCTTTATTCAAATACGAAAAAAAGAAATTAGTTGCGGCATCTCCTGTGCTTTCATAATAACCTAAACCATCTTGATATTTATACCCACTAAAAACATTCACCGGCTCAAAACCTGAAGCACGCATATCTTTCATGTGCACATAACTCATATCTCTGTCAACTCGCAATTCAATACGCACTTTTAACTTATCGCCGGGCTTTAATTTACTGTTATTTAATACTGGTTCTATAACAATACCGCTACCTGTATTTTGTTGAAGAAACAATTGCTTTTTTAATTTAAGAGGTGTTTCGTGCGGTGTTATTTTATCAAGCTGTTCAAAATACTGCCAATAAACTGCGCCATAACTAACACCTGCATCTTTTTTAACAACTTTAAGTTTACCCATTTTTTGCGGATTTATCTCACTTCCAAACCATGACTTTTTAAAATAACCTGTACCTGGTTCTGCATTTAATGTTTTATCATTTTTCGGATCCAATTTAATGTCCCCAACAGTTATTTCAACATTGGGCTCGGTCGATAGCCAATCTGTTCCCTTTAGCAATAATGCATAAACTGCTTCGGTGGTTGCTCGTGTGGTTGCCCAATGTTGTGTTTGTTTACTTTTTATTAACCAGGTTTTTAAATCATCCACTGCTTTAGTATCGTTAGTTATCTCATCAAAAGCTTCAATCATTAAGGCTTGCATTTCAACAGGTGCCTGGTACCAGTAATAACCGTAATTTTCTTTCCAATACATACCCATTTCTTCACTATTTATACTGTTTTCTTTTAACGATTTTAAAATATCTTTAGGTGTTTTATTATCCTCATATCTGTTTAAACTCAAGGCTATCATTGCCTGCATATATCTTGATGAGTTAAGCCAATATTTTTGTTCCTGCTCTTTATAATAATCAAAACATTCATTTAACTGTTTGTTACGTTTTATATCCTTGTAAAAACTGCGCATATACAAATACTGTATAGCGTTATAACTCAAATGATTTTCGGTTTTATAATTAGGATAAAACTTTTTTACTTTTTCAAACTCCTCTTGCATTCTATCATCACAATACTTTACAGCTTTATTTAACATGCTCCACACTTGTTCGTTTTCACGAATTTTTACGACACCTAAATTATTTAAATGACCAAACCCACTGGTAATATGCTGTGTGATATACCAATCGTCAGGCATTCCATCAAACCACATAAAGCCCCCATTAACAGTTTGCTTTTTAATTAATTTTTTAAGCGCCATAACAGATTCGTTACTCATCCTGTTTAAATCAAACAATAAACCAACTCGTTTTTTATTTTCACTTTCGTTTTTGGCTTGTAATAACCAAGGTGTTTCTTGTAAAACAACAGATTTCAATTCCTGATTTTTTTCGAGATTTGATAAAAACGCATCAAGACTCAACGATTTCCAAGCCTCAAAAACTGATTTTATTTTTGGTTTAGAATTAACAACATACGTTGCCAGTGAATTTGCATAATAACGGGCAAATGTTTGTTCGGCACATTCATAAGGATATTCCATTATGTAGGGTAATGCCTGAACAGCATACCATGCCGGATTAGCGGTAAACTCAAGTGTATAAGAATGATTTTTTAATGTTGAAGAGTTATTATTTTGATTTATGAATTTTGTAAAATTAAATTCTTTGGTTTGGTGGCTTCTTATAGGTAATGGCATACTTTCGGTTACCAGCATTCTGTTAGTTAAAACAGGAACAGCCATTTCTTCGCCATCAGAAAAATTACCTGATTTGGCTACAATTTTATATTTAATGGCAGAATAGCCTTCCGGAATAGTTAGATTCCACTCTACAGAGGTACTTAACCCTTTATTTACAGTAAACGATTTAATAGATTTTAATGTAGTTGAACCATCAATCCTTTCTATAATTTTATCAGAAATGTCTTGTTCAGTTAAAGCGTCAAACAATTTCAATTCTGCATTACCCGTTAATTGGTTATCAGACAAATTAGCAATTTTGGTAATTAATGTTATTCTATCGTTTTCTCTAAAAAATCTAGGGATATTGGGCTGGACCATTAAATCTTTTTGAGTGATAATTTCTTTCTGAAACTGCCCATATTTTAAATCCTTTGTATGCGCAAGCCCCAGAATCTTCCATTTAGTAAGGCTTTCGGGGGCAATAAATTTAATTACTATCTCTCCCTTATCGTTTGTGCGCAATTCGGGATAAAAAAATGCAGTTTCATTAAAGTTAGACCGTGCTTTAACATTACCAAGTTCGGTTGCTGTTTTTTTTACTTCTTTATTTTCTTTTCTAGTAAAATTAACGCCAGATACAGTTTGAGTTGTTTGAATATCGTTTTCTAAATTCTTTTGCTCATCGTTTTTTGAAGACGCTGTTTCTTTTTTTGTTTTTACTTCGACTTTATCCGATTTCCCTAATAAATTATGTTCCTCAGCAGACCTAACCCCCGAAGGCATTGCCATAACATTGGATTCGCCATAAGCTAGGTCGTCATAATAACCTCTGTAATACCGATTATTGTAAAAATGAAGACCATAATAGTTTAAGCAATCATAAACTCTTATTGGGAGGGATAAATAATTTTTTTGTAAAGTATTATACTCAGTTGAATATACTTGCATACCCACATTAGGAGTCCAGTAACATGATGAATAAAAATTCTGCATAAAAATATTAAACGACCAGTTGTTTGGTTTAAACGCATCCAACGAAGCGTCGTACATGGCAGCTAACATTTCGGCAGCGGCACGTTCACCCCTTTTGTCTTTAACAATTAATTTCCATTCTTCTGCCTGACCGGGAAGCAATTTATTTCGGAAGGTTTCAAATTGAATGTCGAGTTCTTTGTTTGTAAACGGTACATTAATTATTTGGGTATGATTGTAAAAACGATTGTGTTTTATAAACGAAGCATGAACTGCAAAATTTCCTCGATCATTTTCTTCAACTTTAACCTGAATAGGTTTCATACTTACCTGAAAAAAACTTGAATTTAATTGGCCGTTATTTCTTTCAATTTCAAACAGAAAATTTGTACCTGTATAAGCAGAATTATAAACATAATTTATCTTATCTCCGGGCTCTGCGGTTGTTTTATCAGCAAAATAAAACTGAGGCATTTGCTCGGGTAATTCGTTTATATTTTTATTGAATAATGTAAAATAAGTAAATGCTTTTATTTCTTCCCCAAACCTGTCTTTACAAATAGCTTCTGCAACAT
>CANFQR010000020.1 GCA_947449125.1 Bacteroidota bacterium
ATTACAGTAAAGAATTACAAAGCGATAAAAAATATAAAATTGCTTATTTAAAAGAATGTGTTGAAGCTGAAGGAATAGACCCAGAGGTTAAAACAAGCGTTTTTAATAAAATTGAATGGTTAAAAAAACAAGGGCATATTGTTGAACCTGTAAGTTTTCCGTACCTCGATTATTTGGTTCCAACTTATTATGTTTTAACAACGGCTGAAGCGTCTTCTAACCTTTCGCGTTTTGACGGAATTCACTTTGGTCATAGAAGTAAAAACGCATTTGACCTTGAAAGCACTTATAAAAAATCGCGAAGTGAAGGGTTTGGAAAAGAAGTAAAGCGTAGAATTATGCTTGGAACTTTTGTTTTAAGTGCGGGTTATTACGATGCTTATTACAGTAAAGGGCAAAAAGTTCGAAAAATAATTCAGGAAAAAACCAATGATATTTTTAAAAACTATGACTTTATACTAACCCCGTCTACACCAGGCACAGCATTTGAATTTGGCAAGAACAGCGCAGACCCTATTAAAATGTACTTGGAAGACATTTTCACAGTTCAAGCAAATATTGCTGGTATTCCTGCTATTTCCGTTCCCTGCGGCACACATAGTAACGGTTTGCCAGTTGGCTTGCAGCTTATGACAAACTATTTTGAAGAAGCTAAACTGTTAACGCTTGCAGCTCAAATTCAAAACTAAAATTATTAACACACTTAAAATAGATTCTTAAAAAATATAAATTTACCAAACTAAAAAAAGAAAAATCATGAAAGTATCCGTTATTGGTGCAGGAAATGTAGGCGCAACTTGCGCAGAATACATTGCGCTTAACCGAATTGCAAGCGAAGTAGTTATTTTAGACATTAAAGAAAATTTTGCTGAAGGAAAAGCGTTAGATTTAATGCAAACAGCTTCGTTAAATGGCTTTAATACCCGAATAACAGGTAGCACAAACGATTATACAAAAACAGCCAACAGTAAAGTTGTTGTAATAACTAGTGGTATTCCTCGTAAACCGGGAATGACTCGCGAAGAATTAATCGGCATTAATGCGGGAATAGTTAAAACCGTAACAGAAAACGTTTTAAAACATTCGCCCGAAGCTATTATTATTGTGGTTAGTAACCCAATGGATACAATGACATACCTGGCTCTAAAAGAAAGTAAATTACCAAAAAACAGAATTATTGGTATGGGTGGCATTTTAGATAGTGCCCGATTCAAATGTTATTTGTCAATGGCGCTAAACGCTCCTGCTAGTGATATCAGCGGAACAGTTATAGGTGGTCACGGTGACACAACCATGATTCCTTTAACCCGTTTAGCCTCTTATACAGGTTCTCCGGTTTCTCAATTTTTAGATGATGCTTCTCTTAAAAAAGTTGCAGCCGACACAATGGTTGGAGGCGCCACATTAACCGGAATGTTAGGCACCAGTGCCTGGTATGCGCCAGGAGCTGCCGTTGCTGCTTTAGTAAACAGTATTATCAACGACCAGAAAAAATTATTCCCTTGCTGCGTTGCATTAGAAGGAGAATATGGACAAAAAGATATTTGTTTAGGCGTTCCTGTAATAATTGGAAAAAATGGCTGGGAGAAAATTGTAGATTTAAAATTAAATGACGAAGAACAGGCACTATTTAATAAAAGTGCTGACGCCGTTAGAGCAATGAATCAAGTTATTGATGATATGAAAACTTCTTAATTACACGTAATCAAATTAACACAAAAACCGCTTCAGAATCTCTGGGGCGGTTTTTTATTTAAAACCCTCTACACAATTTGTTTTTGCTTATTTTTACCCTATAAAATGAAAAACGCCCTTATATCTGTTTTATTATTGTTTTCCATAATTTCAGTTGGTCAAAATAACCAAGCTGCCAGAAATTCACTTATTTCAAATAATACGGATGCGGCGTTTGAATATTGGAATATTTCTGTGCCGAATTCTGTTTTTCATTCATCGTTTAAACCCTATTTAAGCAGCACTTTTTTAAATGCCAACGATTCATTTATTCCTTTTAAACATTATGCGTTTAAGAATTTCTTTTTAAGCAAAACATTAAATGAAAAACCAGAAAGAAGAAATTGGTATAATTTACAGTTTCACCCAATTATTGATGCTGAAATTGGCTACGACGCCTTAAAAAGTTTACCACTGAATAATTTAATTGGCGGGGCAAACTTAAAATTAAACATCAACAATGATTTTACTTTTTCAGGAACTATTGTTGGAGGTAAAAACAATTTACCGTTTTATATTGATACCCTTTTGTACAACCAAAAAATAATTCCCACCTATGGGCAAAGTTATGGTGATAACAAAAGCGGTTATTCATTTATGGATTACACTGGCTATATTTCTTATTCACCAAACAACAATAAAGTTTTTAATTTTCAGGCCGGGCGAGAAAAACATTTTATTGGTGATGGTTACCGAAGTGTATTGCTTAGTGATTTTGCGCCAGCATATCCTTTCTTCAGAATCAACACTAATATATGGAAAATACAATATAATGTTTGGTATACCTGGATGTTTGATGTATCAAAAGCAAACGGATTTCAAAAAAAGTATACTAATAAATACGGTGCATTTCATTATTTAAGTTACAATATTACCAACGACTTAAACATTGGCTTATTTGAAAATATAATTTTTAGAGGGACGGATACTACCCAAAATAGAGGATTTGAAGTAAACTACTTAAACCCTATTGTTTTTTTTAGACCACAGGAATACTCAATAGGTTCTCCTGACAATGCGTTAATTGGGTTGAACATTAACTATAAATTATTAGGCTGTTTAAAATTATATGGACAATTGGGGTTAGACGAGTTCTACTTGCAGGAAATTAAAGCCAAAAGCGGTTGGTGGGCTAATAAGCAAGCTTGGCAATTAGGTGTAAAATATATTAATGCTTTTCGAATTAAAGGTTTAAGTGTACAAGCCGAGTATAACGAAGTAAGGCCTTACACCTATTCGCATGGAGTTGTAGAACAAAACTATTCACACTATGGCATGCCGTTGGCGCACCCATTAGGTGCCAATTTTAAAGAGTTTTTAGGTTTTTTAAATTATAGAAAAAATAACATTGAAATATCGTGGCAGGGTTTGTACGCAATTGTTGGTAAAGATTCATTAAACGGAAAATCTAATTTAGGACAAAATATTTTTTTAAGTTACAACACTCGCCCATATGAATTTGGTCACAAAACTACACAGGGTATAAAAACAAACATTTTGCAAAGTAATCTAAAATTCACCTACTACATAATTCCCAACATGAATATGCGTTTAGAGGCAGGTTATATTCAGCGATCAGAATCTAATACGCAAGGTTATATTTTAGAAAATCCTTTTTTTTATATAGGTTTTAAAACTAGTTTTTGGAATAGTTACAGAGACTTTTAACAGGTATTTATTTCTTTTAAAACTTCAAGGCTTTTTATCTTGTTAAATCCAGGGAAATGAAATTGATAATAAGCCAAAAGTAAATCTAAAATAATTTGCCGATGTGTGTTTGATAATTTTATTTTTAACGCATTAATTTTTAAAAATTCCGAAAACATCATCGAGTCCTCTGCTCCAAATCCTAAAGGAAAAACCAAACTTTTAGAAGAAAACTCACCCTCTCTACAATCAAAATATTGGGCATGAACAGAATAATTATTTTGTGGTTCAACGCCAAAATATTTTGTAAACTCTATTAAAAAATACAAGTGAATATTTATAAAATCAGTTTCTGAATCATTTAAATAAAACAAACAGGACTCCACAAAATCATACAAACCTGAATTTGTTTGACTTTCCCTCAATGATTTAATCAGAATTTCATTTAAAAACTGAGCAATACTTAATTTTGAAAAAGATTGATGAATACTGGATAAAATGTAATAACATGAGATTTCAGTAATTTGATGTATCGTTTTACTTTGTTTTAAAATAAGTTCAACGTTAATTAAACTTAAGGGAAAAATATGACTAGCTCGGATATTTTTATTTAACACTACAGACGAAGTAACCAAACCGTTTTTATACGTGTATAATTTTAAAATGTATTTCTTGTCTCCATGTTTAATTGATTGCAAAACAATGGCTTTATCAGAAACGCGCATTAATTTATAACAAGAATTTTTGAAACTGCTTTTTGTTCGCCGTCAGTACTTGATGCATATACAATATAAACACCTGACGACACTCTGTTTCCTGAAAGTGTTTTTACCGGCCATTCTATTTGCCCACCTTGAGACTTTGTTTCCCAAACCAAATTACCGTTTTGATCTACTATTTTAACCACCGAATTATCAATAAGACCTCTTACAAAAACGGTTCCCGGAAAATTAGACCTAACCGGATTTGGGAAAGCATACACATCGTTATACTTTTCATCGCCTTCAATTATTAAACTCCTGAAGGATTGTACGCCCAAATCGGTTCCAATAAAAATATCGCCAGTTATTTTATCGTAATTAACATCAATTATTGTGTTTGAAATTAATGGGCTTGTTTCTTTTGTAAAATGATACATTTGCGTTAGTCCATCCGAACTAAAACAATATAAGCCTCCTTCTTTAGTTCCAACCCACTTATTATTTGCGCCATCAACTAGAATAGCTGTAACTGTTTCTTTTTCCAACAACAATTCCACATTGCCATCTTGAACAATTTTTATTGGCTGAGCATCAAAATTAACGTCAGTAAAAATATTTGAAGGGTTATAAAATACTCTTATGCCCGCATCGGTGCCTACCCAAATTTTACCATCTTTATCTTCTGCTATTGAATAAACCGAGTTAGATTCTAAATTACCTCTACCCACATCTTTTGTGAGAATTTTATAGTTTATATTTTGAATGGGAGATGAAAAATTTGAATGATTAAATACTGTAATTCCTCCCTGTCTTTCATGCAAAACCCAAACATAATTATTTTTGTCAACAAATACTTTTCTAACAAAACGGGGCGCATCAAAATTAAAATTCTGAAAAGCACCATTCGTCTTTTTCACGGTCAGATAATTTTTAACATCACTGCTAGCAATCCATAAATTTCCATTTTTGTCCATACTTAAACCACTGCATCTAGCCGAACCGGAATAAACCTCAGGCAATACAGAGTTAGAAGGATTATAAACAGCTACCAACTCGTTGTTTTTATACTCCAACAAACCTGCACTCCAAGAACTTGCATAAACCCTGCTCGGATCTTTTCTGTCAATAAATGCACAATTAATATCAAATACCGGATTACTTGGGGTTTCTGGAGCTTTTATATAAAGCCATTCATTATTTTTATAAAAGTTTATCCCTTCCCTAATAAATGATGTTCCGCCTCCTTGATCAGGATATGATGGCGAAACCACAACCTCGCTATTAAAAATATCTATATTGCTTACTAAATTACTTTTTGTACCATTTGATTTTATAACATTTTGCGTATAGAATGGATTACTGCCATATGTTTGGAAAGCTCCATTAAACCTATCGGCGACCCAATATGTATAATTACCATAACGAAAATCAATATAATTATCAAGTGGGTAATAATCTGTCTCGTTATTAACGCCCGTAAAAAAGGCCACCGTATTAAGAACATCTTTATCTAACACCAACACACCGAATTGATTAAAGACTGTCAGGTAGTTAGCATAAACATATCCTAATTTTCTTATTGTTAAAGGTGTTTGATTAGGGAATAGTTTAGACCACACATTGTTTGTTAAAGCATAAAGAGTATCCTGCAAAGAAATAGAGGGGTTTGTTTTTGAGGGAGAGTACGCCGCTATTATTTTATTTGAAACATTAACAACCCCACATACGGGTCCGCTCGGAATATCTGAAGATGGAACTAATTTCCAATTATTATAATTGTTTAATATTTTTGTTTTGTAATTCGATTTTAAGAGCCCATTTGGTGTAGCAGCAAAAATTAAAGAATCGTTAAACGCAAGTTGATAAACCTCAAGGTTTGCGCCGTTTGGACCAATTATTAATGTTTCTTTAACTTCTAGCTTTTCGGTATCAAAAACAACTATACCAAAACCGCAGGATAAATATGCAAACTGATTTTTAAAAACAACTTCATTAATGATCTTTTTGCCATTCAAAATTTTTGATTTAATATCAGAATAATTTAAAATCTCGTCATCAGAATTTATTATGTCAATGTTACAGTTGTCATATATTACTAGTAATTTATTGTTAAACGGGTTTGCTCTTAATAACTTAATGCCAACATCGTTAAGACCATTTACCTTACTAATTTTTTCATAACTAAAATCCCATTCGTTAATTTTAAAAATGCTATTGTAGTTTGAAGCATAAATATTTCCGTTATATTTTGTAATAGAATTACAATTACTCAAACCTAAATGGTCTTGCCATGACCTTGGACCAACCTGAGACGAAATTGAAATAAAATAAAAACAAAATAGTAATAATAAACCTCCGCGCAGTTGTTTGGTTATTTCCGCCATAGCCATATAACGCTAAAATTACAACATTATTATTTTAAAAACCATAAAATATGATGTTATATTTGCGTTCTAAATGGCTCCGTAGTTCAACTGGATAGAATGACAGATTCCGGTTCTGTTGGTTGGGGGTTCGAATCCCTTCGGAGTCACAAAACTTCAAAATTACCTGTAAATTTATGTTTGTTTAATTTTTATTTTCTAATACAAATTCTATCAGGTAGTTTTGATTTATTTACACTGGCTTTAAGAAAATTAAAATTAATTAGAGTTTAAATTATAAAACCTTTAAACTATCTAATTCTTTCTTAGAAATAGTTGGCGGTATAATATTATTTTTTATTTTTTCGACAATAAATTCAGCCGTCTTTTTTGCTTTCTTTTTATTATCAAACCCCACATTACCTTGAACAGAAGGTATATTTGGCTGATGAATATATAATAAACCTGAAATAATTATGTCATATCCATAACCTGTAAAGTTATTACTAATTGATTTAATGTATTTATCATTACGAAAAACTTTTATCTGTATTTTTTTCTCCTTACACGTTTTACTTTTTATTTTTTTTTTAATAGCCGATTTATTTAAAGAATCTACTTTATGATTGATAAATAAATCATTTTTGCTAATCAAAAAATAACTGGTGGGGGAAAAAAATGAAATTATAGGAATAGATAGAAAAATTACGGGAGAAAAAATATTCGAAAAAATCCCCATTAATACAAACTAACCTTTTGAGAATATTCTTGCTTGCCAAAATAAATTTTAAGTATATAGTTCCCTTTAGGTTCTGAACCTAAATCAATAATGCAGTTATTATTAAAAGTATAACTATAATTCAACTTTCTCCCTTTTAAATCATATACTTCAAGTTTAATCAATTCATAAGTGTCAACTTTTACATTAAAAATTCCAAAAGAAGGATTTGGATAGACTTCAATTTTTACTCTATTTGAATTTAAATAATATTTTTCAATACCAATAATCGCAGGCGAAGGTTTGCATTCCCAAAAATCATTTTTGTTAGTTCCATCGTTGCCGGTTCCAAAATAGGCTGAATTACCAATTAAAAAACTTGTAGATGAAGAACGTGCGGTTCCTGTGAAATTCAACTTTTTATCCCATAAATCTGCAGTAACATCATATTCCCAAATATCATTTTTATTAGTCCCATCATTTCCTGTTCCTAAAAAAGCTACATTTCCAGACCCAACACCGGTAGCTCCTTGACGTGCGGATCCTGCAAAACTCGCCTTTTGTATCCAAACATTGCCAGGTGGATAATATTGCCAAAAATCATTTTTTAAGCCTCCGTCATTTCCTGTGCCAATATAACCACATGAACTCATTGAAAACCCTACTGCATTTTCCCTTGCTGTCCCAGCAAAATTTGCAACCTGAGACCATGTATTAGTTGCAGAATTATATCTCCAAAAATCATTTTTTAAACCTCCGTCATTTCCTGTTCCTACATAACCGTCGGTACCAATCGAAAATCCAACAGCGTTTTGCCTGGCAGTACCTGGAAAATTTGCTACTTGAGACCAAGTATTAGTAGCAGAATTGTATCTCCAAAAGTCATTTTTTAAACCTCCATCATTTCCTGTTCCCACATAACCGTCGTTGCCTATTGAAAACCCAACAGCGTTTTGCCTAGCAGTACCCGGAAAATTGGCTACTTGCGTCCAGGAATTTAAAACAGCATCAAAATACCAAAAATCATTCTTACTCGCGCCGTCATTCCCTGTACCAACAAATCCTTTCGAACCAATTGAAAAGCCAACAGCATTTTGCCTTTGTGCACCATTGAATGTAGGTTTACTCACCCAGTTTAAATTCGCAAAATTATATTTTAAAGTGAACTGCAAGGTATCATTAGGTAAGGTAGAATTTGATATTGTATACTTAACCTCACTTTTCCCTGAAAACACATCTGCTTCATCCAACATAGCGACAAGTAAATTTGCTGGTCCTGCATTTTGACCTGGACTCAATGTTAGCGGACCGGCACTATAAGTAGATGCCGAATAATTAATTCCCATAAATGAAAATTTTGCACTTGCCTGTGAAAAAGTATCTATAAACAAAAAAACATCATATCTTTTAACATAATAAGAGTATGTGTTTCCGCTAATATTTTTAATATCAAAATTTGCTGTTGTTGTTGCGTTGGCATTGGTGAGAGCAAAAATAGTCCCGTTGGCAGGAATAACACTACTGTTAAACGCAACTTGAATGCTATTCTGAGTTAAGGCATTAAAAGAAATAAGCAACGAAAACCAAATTAAAAAATTTTTCATAAAGTATAAATTTTAACTAATCAAATATAAATTAAAATAATTAATTTTTTAGAATAATTTTTCGTTAGTTAGTAAATTACATTACCATTTGGTATATTTATATACTTGTTTGATATGAGTGTTTTACCTTTACACTATCTCATTTTGATTCCTGTCATTTTTGCTTCGTCTATCCTAAAAGGACAAAACGAAAATGATAGTTTAATTAATTTAGCTATTGAATCAAAAATAGATTCAATAAAATTTAATTCGTATTTAGAACTTGGCGTATTATATAAAAATTCAAATCCAGACACGTCAATTTATTTTTTAAAAAAAGCTGTTAGCATTTCGAAAAAACTAAACGATGAGTTTAAATTTTTTGAAGCCAAAAGACAAATTGGATGGTGTTTAATAAATAAAGCAGAATATCAAAACGCATTAATTAATTATCAAGAAATTCTCGATTTGCTTAAAAAATATTTTGATCGGAAAGACAGATTCTTGCAGTCAAGAAAAATGTATGCTGCTGTCCTAAATAACATGGGAGCTGTATATGACGAACAAGCTAATTATGTTCAAGCCCTTGATAAATATTTTACAGCCCTTAAAATAGCTGAGGAAATAGATGATAAAAATCGAATCGCTTCTATACTTGGAAATATTGGCTCTGTGTTTAAGGAAAAAAATGACTTCAGAAAAGCTTTGGCGTATTTTTTTAAATCTCTAAAAATGGCAGAGATTCTTAAAGATATTAAAATACAAGCTAACGCTTTTTCAAATATTGGAATTATTTATAAAAAACAGGCTGATCTATTTGTAAATCCATCAGAAAAAGAAAGAAATTATGAACTAGCCCTTGAATATTATAACAAAGGATTGAAAATGGCCGAAAAACTCTCTAACAAATCGGCAATGGCTACAATTTATGGTAATATAGGAAATATACTTAGTGCTCAAGCTTATTTAAGGAAGGAAAATAATATTAGTTTTTTAAAAAAATCGCTTGAGTTCCATCTAAAAGCATTACAAATAACAAATGCCCTTGGGAAAAAAGAGGGTACCGCAAGGCACATGGAAAATATAGGGGCTGTTTATTTGAAGCTCGGAGATTTTAAAAAAGCCGAAAAATATTTGGCTAATTCATTAAGTTTAAATCAAGAAATTGGCGCTAAAGCCAACCAACTAAGTACAGAGCAAGAATTAACTCATTTATATGATACTCTGAAAAGTTTTAAAAAAGCTTTTTTGCATTATAAAAATTATATCTCTATTAAAGAAGCTATTTCCAACTCTGAAAATGAAAAAAAATTATTGCAGTTGGAAATGACAGTAAAATTTGACAAACAACAGGCAGCTGATAGTATAAGAAGCGCTGAAAGATTAGCAAAGGAAAAATTTAAGCATGAACATGAAATTAAAACACAAAGAAATTTAACTTATGGTGGAATCATAGGTTTTATTTTAATGTTAGTAATTTCTATAACCAGCTATAAGGCATATAAACAAAAACAAAGAACCTCAGAAATTATTAGTGATCAAAAGAGAATTGTAGAAGAAAAGCAAAAGGAAATACTTGACAGCATTCATTATGCGCAGAGAATTCAATCAGCTATTCTACCTAATGATTATCAATGGAAATTTTTTTTATCTGAGAGCTTTGTGTTTTACTTACCTAAAGATATTGTTGCGGGCGACTTTTACTGGCTTGAAGGCTTAATAAACTTAGACAAAAAATCGGTGGTTTTTGCTGTTGCTGACTGCACTGGCCATGGTGTTCCTGGAGCATTGGTAAGTTTAGTGTGCAGTAACGCATTAAGTAAATCTGTTCTAGAGGATAAACTATCTAACCCGGCAAAAATTCTCGATAGAACGCGTGATATTGTGATAGAAAAATTAAGCAAGGGGCAAGCTGAAGTTAAGGATGGAATGGATATATCGATTTGTTTATTGGAAGGTAATACTTTAACCTGGTCAGGAGCAAATAATCCGTTATGGATTATCAAATCAAATAATGATGAATTCATTGAAATAAAACCAGATAAACAGCCCATTGGCAAATACGTTGATCAAAAACCTTTCAATTCTTTTAAACTAGAGCTTGAAAAAGGGGATATGATTTATTTGTTTACGGATGGGTTTGCAGATCAATTCGGAGGGCCGAAGGGTAAAAAATACAAATACAAACCTTTTAAAGAATTATTACTTTCTATTCACAAAATGCCTGTAGACGAACAAAAAACTGTTTTATTATCAAGTTTTAATGATTGGAAAGGTAAATTGGATCAAGTTGATGATGTTTGTATTATTGGAATTCGTATTTGAATGTAAAACCTATTTGATTTTATATTTTCATA
>CANFQR010000021.1 GCA_947449125.1 Bacteroidota bacterium
TACCGCGTTTAATATCTTTTTTCTCGATTCCACGTAATAATAAACCAACATTATCTCCTGCTTCGCCGTAATCTAATAATTTACGGAACATCTCAACACCAGTACAAGTTGAAGTTAATTTCTCAGCACCCATACCAATTATTTCAACGTTATCAGATGTATTAATAACTCCTGTTTCAATACGACCAGTAGCAACGGTACCACGTCCAGTAATTGTAAATACGTCCTCAACAGGCATCAAGAATGGTTTATCTTTATCGCGAGGGGGAATAGGAATATAATTATCAACAGCATCCATTAATTCAAGAATTTTATCAACCCATTTCGGATCGTTATTTAATCCTCCTAAAGCAGAACCACGAATAATTGGAGTGTTATCGCCATCGAACTTATAAAAACTTAATAATTCACGAATTTCCATTTCAACCAAGTCCAATAATTCAGGATCTTCAACCATGTCAACTTTATTCATGAAAACTACTAACTTAGGAACACCAACTTGACGAGCTAATAGGATATGCTCACGAGTTTGAGGCATTGGACCATCTGTAGAAGCAACAACAAGAATTGCACCATCCATTTGAGCAGCACCAGTAACCATGTTTTTAACGTAATCAGCGTGACCAGGACAGTCAACGTGAGCATAATGACGGTTAGCAGTAGCATATTCAACGTGAGAAGTATTAATTGTAATACCACGCTCTTTTTCTTCAGGTGCATTATCGATTGAAGAGAAATCACGAACTTCTGCCCAGCCTTTACTAGCTAATACTGTAGTGATTGCAGCTGTTAAAGTAGTTTTACCGTGATCTACGTGACCAATTGTTCCAATGTTAACGTGTGGTTTGGAACGGTCGAATTTTTCTTTTGCCATAGTTGTTTATTTTTTTTGTTTTTTATTTAATTATTGAATTTAATATTCTGTAATAATTTTAGAGCTGTTGAGCAGGATTGAACTGCCGACCTCCTCCTTACCAAGGAGGTGCTCTACCACTGAGCTACAACAGCTTAATTAGCTTTTTTGTAATTCATTTTTTTAAAGAACGAATAGTCACACATGACAAAAGTCCCTTTTTTTGGGACTATCAAAACATGTTATAAACCGAATACTCAAGTCTTATTGTTTTGTCGCCTCTTTTTTAGGCGTATTTTCAACTTCACATTTCTTGAGCGAAAGACGGGTCTCGAACCCGCAACCTCCAGCTTGGAAGGCTGGAGCTCTACCAATTGAGCTACTTTCGCTTGGTAATTTTACTTTGCAACAACCATAGTTACTCAGTGGGGACAGGAGGATTCGAACCTCCGAAGTCGAAACAACAGATTTACAGTCTGTCCCATTTGGCCACTCTGGTATATCCCCTTTCACAAAAAAAGAGCCGAAGAAGGGACTCGAACCCCCGACCTACTGATTACAAATCAGTGGCTCTACCAGCTGAGCTACTTCGGCTTTTTTGTTTTTTTTAAAGAACTGCCCTAAAAGGGAGGGCAAATTTAATAATACTTTTTTATTGCGCAAAATAAAATTCAGTTTTTTTTATTTTAATTTCATTTAGACTAAAAAATTAATTGATAATTCTTAATTCATTAGGCAAGTAATTATTAATCCTTTTGGGTAAAATTTTAACCCAGCCTATACTTTTTTTATTATAACTTATAAGGTGCAAACCCTTATTTACCTCATTATTTTCAATTTTAATTGGCATTTTTTTTAAAAAACAAATAGTATCTGTTATGTTTAAATCTATAGTTGGAACATTACTACTTATATTGTTAGATAAGGCTAACTCATGGTTAGGGATAAAATCTTTATTTTTTATTTCACCTAAAACAGTGCCTGCTTTTTTAAAATAGAAATATTTGTCATAAGTATTTAAAAAAGTTTGAGCTACTAAGTTTAAGAGATGATAATTGTTATTTTTTTTAAGAACTAAATTATCTAATATGTTTACAAATGGTTTAATTATCTCTATTTCCTTTGATGTTAAATTAGTTGTTTTTTTTTGTTCCCTTGAGGAGTTTATGTTTTTATTTTTTATTTTTTTTAGTGTTGCACAAAAAAAACCTTCACTTTTTGAGAGATGCGGATAAAATCTACTTCCAAGATTTGTTGAAATTATCCCCCATTCTTTTTTGATTGGTAAAGGTACATACTCAAAGTTAAATTCGTTAATTAACCATTTTACAATTTCTTCATTTTCTTCAATTGAATAAGAACATGTACTATAAATTAATATTCCATCTTCTTTTACAGCAGGAATTAAATCTTTTAAAATAGTTTTTTGTCTTAAGTTACAACTCTGAACCATGCCTAAATTCCATTGATCTATAGCTTCTGGTTGTTTTCTGAAAAGGCCGCTTCCACTGCAGGGAGCATCAACAACTATGGCGTCAAAATATGATGTTAAAGAGGAAAATTTTTTAGTATCACTATTAGTTACAATGCTGTTACAGGTTCCCCATTTACTCAAATTGTAACTCAATACATCTGCTCTTGATTTAATAAATTCATTTGAAACTAATAAACTATTTTCATTAATTAAAGAATTTATAAGAGTACTTTTTCCTCCCGGAGCAGCGCAAGCATCTAATATTTTCAAGGGTTTATTAAAATCAAGTGTATGTTTTAGAGCTAATTCAATAAACATACTACCTGCTTCTTGAACATAATAACATCCTGCGTGAAATAAAGGGTCGTAAGTAAAAGAAGGACGTGTTTCTAAATAATACCCATTTTCATTCCAAGGAACCGAATCTGTTAATCGAAAAGTTAAATTATTCTTAGTTTCTTCATCAATTTTAAAAGGGTTTAATCTTATGGAGGTAACCTTATTTTCTGGTTCGTGCGCATCTACAAATTCTCTTTCGTTAAAGCCTTCAAGGTTAGTTAAAATGTTTAAAAGTTCTTTGGGTAGTTTTGGCATAATTTGATTTTAAACAGTTTCTTTGTTTGTGGATTTTTCTCAAAACAAAGTAAAGAAAATAATACTTACCTTGGAAATAGCAGAATTTAAAATCAAAAATTGGTGCGCTTATCAAGAGCGTTCGCAAAATGAAGTAAGGCTAAAATTATTTGATTTTGGATTGAATGAAACTGATGTTGAGACACTTATTTCTAAATTAATAAATGAGAATTTTTTAAATGAAGAACGATTTTCAGTTGCATTTGCTGGAGGAAAATTCAGAATTAAACGTTGGGGCAAGAATAAAATAAAATTTGAATTAAGGAGACATAAGGTTTCGGAATATTGTATAAATAAAGCACTAAATTCTTTAAATCATGACGATTATTTAATTATTCTTGAATCGGTTTTAGAAAAAAAAATAAAACAAATCAAATCTAGTAATAGTCAGAAAACCTTTTTTACAGTTTTAAACTATGCTATTTCGCGGGGATTTGAAAGAGATATTGTTACCGAGAAATTAAACAAATTATTAAATTAAAAATTATGAATTTAGACTTAAAAAATAAACGAGCAATAGTTTGTGGCAGCACTCAAGGAATAGGCAAAGCTGTAGCAATGGAATTAGCTTCACTAGGTGCAAACGTTACCTTAATTGCCAGGAATGAAAGCGCACTAAAACAGGTAAAATCTGAATTAATAAATAATGGTTCTCAATTACATTCATATATCTGCGCAGATTTTAACGAACCACAAAAACTAAAAGAACTCGTTGATCAATTTATTCAAAGAAGTGGTGTTGTAAATATATTAGTTAACAATACAGGAGGTCCGCCTTCAGGACCAATAATAAACGCTAAATCAGAGGAGTTCATAACAGCATTTAATAATCATTTAATTTGTAACCATTTGTTAACTCAGGTATGCATGGAAGGTATGAAACAAAGCGGTTACGGTAGAATAATTAATGTAATATCTACTTCGGTAAAACAAGCATTACCAAATTTAGGCGTTAGCAACACTATTAGAGCCGCTGTAGGAAATTGGGCAAAAACAATGGCTAATGAGTTGGCAAAATTCGGAATTACTGTCAACAATGTTTTGCCTGGCGCAACCAATACGCAAAGGCTGGCAACTATTATTGAAAACAAAGCCTTAAAAACAAATTCAATTAAGGATGATGTAAAGAATGAAATGATTCATGAAATACCTTTGGGAAGATTTGGTGATTCCGCAGAAATAGCAAATGCAGTAGCTTTTTTAGCTTCTCCAGCTGCAGCCTATATTACAGGAATAAACTTACCGGTTGATGGTGGAAGAACTTCCTCATTATAATAACTAACACTACTCTGTTTATTATAGTTAACCTGTGTTTGT
Organism: Bacteroidota bacterium; assembly: GCA_947449125.1. Classification (GTDB taxonomy): domain Bacteria; phylum Bacteroidota; class Bacteroidia; order B-17B0; family Aurantibacillaceae; genus Aurantibacillus. Next base: position 4,278 of record CANFQR010000021.1, read on the forward strand.
TATTAATTCTAATGTGTATTAAATGAGAGCTTAATTAATCATGCTATTTTAGTTGCATGATTAAATATTTAGTTATTATTTTAAATTCTTTATTTGTTTATTTAGCAGGCTTCTTAGACTCGCAAAATCCGATTAATATTTCCTCTAATATCCCAAAAACAATTGAGGTTGGCCAAGAAGCACAAATTGAATTTAAAATTTCAAAAAACGCACTTTTGGGTTTTGCAAGATTTCAAATCGAACTACCTAAAGGATTGGTTGTTTCAAAAAATGAAAGTATTGGAGCAGATTTTACGTTTAACGAAGGGATTGCTAAATGGGTATGGACAAAGCTTCCCTTAGAGAATGATATTGTTATTAAGGCCACTTTAAAAGCTGATACAGTAAGTATTGGTAGCAAAACTATTACAGGTAAATTTTCTTACGTGCAAAACAATGAAAAGCAAATCGTAGAAATGTCTCCTTGCGAAATTAAAATACAACCTAACTTACTAAATACTGAAGATAAATTAACCGATGTATCAAAGGTAAAATCAGATTCATTAAATTATTTATCAAATGCCGAACCGTCATTTAATGTTGTGGTTGAACGAATAATAAAAAAAGGGATAAAAGAAAATGAGTTTATAGTTGATTTGAAAATTAAAAAAGGTACTACCAAAGGTTTTGCCAGATATAGCGATGATTTACCTGATGGTATATCTGCTAAAGCAATTAGCACTGATGGCAGCTCTTTTTCTGTATCTGATGGGAAAATTAAATTCGTTTGGGTTAATGTATTACTAAAAGAAGAGTTAGAAATTTCTTATTCATTAAAAAGTTCAGATTCAAAAACGATTAATCTAAAAGGGGAGTATTCATACTTGGAAAACAATCAAAGCAAAAAATATGAATTAAAAAGCGAAGAATTTATTTTTTCAAATAATCAATTTGCAGAGGATAAAGTTACTGTTCAAAAAATTTCTGATGATAAAAAAGAAACCAAAAAAACAGATAATTCTAAAATCGATAGCTTAAATAAAAATTCAGAAAATTTTCCTCGAATTTCTAAGCTTCAAGAGACTTTAATTAAGCAGGATGGACTAATTAAATTTTGTGTTCAAATAGGAGCTTTTTCAAATGCTAAGGTTAAACCTGCCACTTTAATTAAGAAATTTAAGTTATCTCAAGCGCTTAATAGTGAATTCGCCGAAGGTTATTCAAAGTTTATGGTAGGATCATTTCCTGATTATAAGAATGCCAGAGAAAAAAGAGAAAATTTAAGAAACATCAATAAAATAAAAACGGCATTTGTTGTCGCGTATAATCAAGCAAAGCGTGTAAGTGTTCAAGAAGCGCTGATGATTAGCAATCAAAAATGGTATAAATAATGTTTTTTCGCTATTTTTACATAACTTCTTTACTATGAGAAAATTATTATTCCTATTTATTTTCTTTATTTCCATTTCAGTTAAATCTCAAACAGATACTTCAGGTTCTTTTTTTTTACTTGATTTATTAACCCCTGAAGAATTGTTGAAGCATTATATTGAAGAAGAAGAGCCAACTTCTTTATTTAAAGGCCCTGAGAAAGTTGGCGACTCTTTATTTAATGACTTGAATATATTAACCATTCCAACTCAGACCGTTTATGCTGATAAACTTAACAAAGAAGAGGATGCATTAAAAAAAATAAAACTTAGTTCTGAAGATTCTGTAAACAATATAGAACAAAAATTAAAACCTAAAATTTCGTTAGGTATGGGTAGGCTTGGTTTTCATGGAGATTTGTACGAAAAACATTTTCAATCACCATTGACAGCTCGTTCAGCATATGATTTAAATATTTCTCAACGATTAACTAGCTTTTTACAGTTAAATTTTAATATTCTTTTCGGAAAACTTGGAGCAAATGAATATACAATGGTTAGAAATGAAAATTTTCAATCCGAAATCAGAACGGGTGGACTTAGTCTCATGTATGATTTTGGAAATATTATCCCAGAAATATATAAAGCCCGTCCTTATATAGGAATAGGCATTAATAGTTTTGAATATTTGAGTAAAACAGATTTAAAGGATAAAAATGGAAATAATTATTACTATTGGAATGATGGCAGCATTAAGGATATGCCTGAGGGTTCTGCAAATGCTCAGTTTGCCAAAAACTTAATTAGGGATTATTATTATGAAACAGATATAAGAGAAAGAAATCTTGATGGTTTTGGTAAATATCCAGAAAACGCTTGGGCATTTCCCATTACTGTCGGTGCATTATTAAAAGTAACAGATCGAATAGACCTAAAACTTAATTTTCAATATAATTTTACAACTACCGATTACATTGATGGTATATCTAATAAAAGTAAAGGAAACAGAGCGGGAAATAGCCAAAAGGATAATTTTACCTACACTTCATTTGCACTTCAATACGATTTAATTACCAAACCAAGACAAAAATCAAGAAAGGATACTCTTAATAAAGATTTCTGGCTCGCTTTTGATACCGAAGATAGAGATAGAGATGGAGTGAGCGATTTGTTAGATGATTGTCAAGGTACTCCTGAAGGTGTTCAAGTTGACACAAAAGGATGTCCTTTAGATGATGATAAAGATGGGATTCCAAATTATAGGGATGATGAATTATCAACTCCTATAGGGATGCCGGTGAATGACAGAGGAGTGTCTCAAACAGATGATTATTGGGCAACATGGTATGACCAATATTTGAATGACAGTACTGGTGTTGGTAAAACTACCGAATATATTGGTGATGTTTTTGGATTAAGAAAGAAAAATGCCACCTTAGGTTCAGATAAAGATATATACACTGTTGAGTTAGCAAGATATACAGGAACAATTCCAAACCAAGAACTGATAAAATTATTAAGTATTGGAGATGTAAGTTCAACAACGCTTGAAGATGGAACAACAGTTGTTTACACCTCCGGCACATTTGATAAAATAAGCAAATCATTAAAACGTAGAGATGACCTCCGAAAATATGGAATTAAAGGAGCTGACGTTTCTAAAATAAGAGGTGATGTAATAACTAAGTTGACACAAGAAGAAATAGATGAGTTACTAAAAAATGAAGTTCCAGATAATTCTGTGGTTGATACTAACAAAGAATTAGATAATGAAAATAATTCTTCTGAAAAAAATAATAAAGGGAAAAATAAAAACAAAAAAAATTCAGAAAATGATAACGACAACGATGAGGAAAGTCTGTCTGGAATTGTTTACCGTGTGCAGTTAGGAGCTTTTAAAAATAAAGTTTCAGCTAGTATTTTTAATATTGGTTCTAAAGTTATTGAGTTAAAAGCTGATGAGAATTTGTACCGCTATGTTACTAAAGGTTATAAAACAATAGACGAAGCTGCCAAATCAAAAGCAGATTTAATACTCAAAGGCTATTCTGATGTGTTTATAACAGCCTACAAAGATGGTAAGCGAATTGCACTTTCAAAAACAAGCGCAACTATTGAGAAAAATTTTAAAGAAGATTTAAATGAACCAAAAGCATTTAGTTCGATTGATAAAAAGTTGGTAATCTTTAAAGTACAATTAGGTTCACTTAAAAAACCGTCTCAAGAAAAAATTAGTGACGATTTGTTTAAAGAAATTCAGAATTTGGAAAAACAAACAACCGCGTCAGGCAGTATTAGATATTCTGTAGGTAGTTTTGAAAGTTTTACAGCAGCAGAATCATTTAGAAAGGAACTTGAAGAGAAAGGTTTTTCAGATGCGTTTATTATTGCCACTTTTAAAAATGAAATTATCTCAATTCAAGAGGCGAATGATTTATTAAAATAGTTTTTTCAATAAAAAAAGCGAGGGAAAAATGTTCTCTCGCTTTTTTATTTGTTTATAATTGGTTTATCCCAATGCGTGCTTCAAATCTTCAATTAAATCTTCAACATCTTCAACACCAACACTAAGTCTCAATAAATTATCAACTACGCCGGCTTTTTCCCTTTCTTCTTTAGGAATTGAAGCGTGCGTCATTGTCGCAGGATGATTAATAAGAGATTCAACCCCTCCTAAACTTTCGGCTAATGAAAAAACTTTGAATGATGAAGCTATTTTAAATGTGTTATCAATGCTTTTATCTTTTAATACGATAGAAATCATCCCGCCGAAATCACGCATTTGTTTTTTTGCAATTTCATGGTTTGGATGATCGGTAAAACCAGGCCAATAAATTTTTTCAATTTTTGGATGTGTTTTTAAATACTCTGCAATTTTTCGGCCATTAAAACAATGACGCTCCATCCTAAGATGCAACGTTTTAATTCCGCGCATAACTAAAAAACTATCCATTGGCCCCGGTGTTGCGCCACAACTATTATGAATAAACGCTAATTGTTCGTGTAATTTATCGTCATTAACAACAAGTGCCCCCATAATTACATCGCTATGACCACCAAGATATTTTGTTACGCTATGCATAACAATATCTGCCCCAATTGAAAGTGGATTTTGCAAATAAGGCGATGCAAACGTATTATCAACAGCCAATAATAAATTATTTTTTTGGGCAATATTAGCACATGCTTCAATGTCTATAATTTGCATGGTTGGATTAGTCGGAGTTTCAGCCCAAATTAATTTAGTATTACTATTTACATAGTTTTCAATGTTAGCTGCATTGGTCATGTTAACGAAGTGAAATTTAATTCCAAAATTTGCAAAAACTTTTGTAAACATTCGGTAGCTTCCTCCGTATAAATCATCGCCGGTAATTATTTCGTCACCGGGTCTCATTAGTTTCATTACGGCGTCAATAGCCCCCATTCCGCTACTAAAACATAAGCAATGTTTACCTTTTTCTAAGGCAGCTATATTTTTTTGTAACGCTTCGCGGGTTGGATTTTTACCTCTGGCATAAGCATACCCTTTGTGTTTGCCCGGATATTCTTGAACAAAAGTACTGGTTTGAAAAATAGGTGTCATAATTGCACCCGTTGTAGGATCAGGTTCAGCCCCTGCGTGTATGGCAGTTGTGCCAAATTTGTAGTTTGAAAAATCGCTCATATTGTTTTTATTTATCTAGTTATATATTTTCCGGTTTTTTATGTTTCCATCTTCTATGGCTCCAGAGCCAATAGGCGGGTTGTTTTTGAATATTTTCTTCTAAAGCTTGGGTATGTAATTTAGAAATTTCACCGTCAGCTAATTCTTTTGGGTTTTCTGAAATTGGTTTAATATTTAATTCGTAATAACCGCGCTTTAATTTAGTAACAGAAAAATAAATAACTGGATAATTAAATTTTTTTGCAATTTTTTCGGCCCCAACAAATACTGGTGTTTCCTGATTTAAAAAATTTATCCAGTAAGCGCTTTCTGGTGGTGGGGTTTGATCGGCAATTAATCCTACTGTTGTTGGAGTGTTTTTTTTGTTTAGAGAGATTAGTTCTTTGTAAAGAGAGGTCATTGATACAATGTTACCTCCAAATTTCCCTCTTAAATTTAACATAAATAAATCAAAATTTTTATTGGATAATGGGTGATAAACACCGGTAATTAATTGTTTAAAATAAACCTGGTGTGACATAGCTCCCCATTCCCAATTACCCATATGACCCATAACACCAACAATGCTTTGATTTTTATTGAAATAATTATTTAAAAGGTTAATGGCTTCCTGATTATAGATGCAATGTTTTTTAAACGTTTTTTCAGATATGGTATACAGTTTTAATGTTTCAAAAATGACATCGCACAAATGCCTGTAAAATTCTTTAGCAATTAAATTTAGTTCCTTATCTGTTTTTTTTGGAAAGGAATTTTTTAAATTTTGCATAACCACTTTTTTACGGTAGCCAGCAATATAAAAAACAATAAAAAATAAAATATTACTAAAGCCATAAAGTAGCCAAAATGGCAAAATAGAAATAAAGTAAAGTAGTGGAAAAATAAATATGTTGAAAATCCACTTGCTCAATTAGAAATTAGGTTTTAATAAATATTTAGAGTAAAAATCTACAATGTGTTTTACAGCTTCGTCGGCTGAATCAACTATTTTAAACAATTCTAAATCGGATGCATTAATGTTATGTTCTTCTTCTAACATGGTAGTTTTTAACCATTCAATCATGCCATTCCAATATTCTGTTCCAACTAAAACAACAGGAAATTTGGCAATTTTATTTGTTTTTACTAACGTAAGTGATTCAAATAA
>CANFQR010000022.1 GCA_947449125.1 Bacteroidota bacterium
ATTCATTAATTGCTGTAAATCCAAACACAACAACAACCTATAGTGTTACAGGGCAAACCGGAAATTGTCTTAATTCAATAGTTCAAACTATAAACGTCAACCCTTTGCCAACTATCACAATAATTAGTTCTTCAAGTATAATTTGTGTTGGTCAACCAGCAACACTTACTGCAAGCGGTGCATTAACTTATAGTTGGACAAATGGACCAGTAAATTCTACGTATACAATTAATCCAACAACAAATTCAAATTATACAGTAACTGCTACCGATAATAATTCCTGCGTAAATACGAATGTATTTATTCAGTTAGTTTCCCCATGCACTGCATTAAACGAAAATAGTTTTTCAACAGATTTTAATCTTTATCCTAATCCTACAAGCGATGATGTAACTTTAAAATTTACCGACAACTCAATTAAAACTATTGAAATATATAATGCATTAGGAAAAAAGATATTTACAGGAGTAATTAATACAACTGAATTTAAAATAAATACATCAAATTATTCAAAAGGTATTTATATCATAAACATATTTAATAAAAGCACAAGCTATAGTAAAAAATTAATTATAGAATAAACTGCCGTAACAATAAAAAAACAATTCATTAACCTGCATTGACTATTCAATGCAGGTTTTTAATTTTTTAATAATGTATAATTTATGTTTATATAAACTATACTCACAAAATTTGTAAAACCTTAATTATGAAAAAATTTTACAAAACTATTGTTCTATCAGACATTCATTTAGGCACTAAAGCTAGTAAAGCAAAAGAAGTCATCACCTTTCTAAAACATCATAAATGCGAAACCCTAATACTTAATGGCGACATTGTTGATGGCTGGCAATTACGTAAGTCAGGAAAATGGACTAAACAACATAGTAATTTTTTTAAACATATAATTAGTTTAACAGCCAAAAAAAAATGTAAAATAGTTTATTTAAGAGGTAATCATGATGATTTTTTGGAGGAAATAATGCCTCTTAAAATTGGAAATTTTTCAATAAAAAAGTATTACATACATTACGGTGTAGAAAAAAAATACTTTGTTACGCATGGTGATTTATTTGATAATGTTACCACAAAATTAAAATGGATCGCAAAATTAGGCGATGTTGGTTATACTTTTTTACTTTGGTTAAACAGACACTATAATACGTACAGAGAAAAAAGAGGATTACCATATTATTCTCTATCTCAAGTTGTAAAATTAAAAGTAAAATCTGCTGTTTCATTTATATCAGATTTTGAAAATGAACTCGCTAAAGTTGCTAAATCCAGAAATTGTAACGGAATAATATGTGGACATATACATCAGGCTGCAATAAAAAATATTAATGGCATTGAGTATTTAAATTCTGGCGATTGGGTAGAAAGCTTAACAGCGTTGGTTGAAGATATAAATGGAAACTGGGAAATAATAAAATACCAAGAATGGATGGATGATTTTCAGCAACAACAACTCAACAAAAAAGAAATAGAAAATATTTTGCCTCTTGGAATTGAATTAGTAGAATCTTAACTAAGTTAATATGAAATATATTTTAACTGTTCAGGGCGAAGGTCGTGGTCACATGACGCAAGCGATAACCATGTACGATATGTTAATAGAACAAGGCCATACTATTTGCGCAGTTATAGTTGGCTCGAGCTCTAACAGAGAAATTCCAAATTTTTTCTATAAACGAATTCAAGCTCCAATAATTCAAATACCTAGCCCAAATTTTATTACAGATAAAAAAAATAAAAGCATAAATATTACCAAGTCTGTTTTTTTTAATTTATTTAAAATAACCAAATACAGAAAAAGTTTAAACCAAATTGATGAGTTGGTAAATAAATATAAACCAGATACAATCATTAATTTCTTTGATTTGTTAACCGGTTTATATTTTAGAATACATAAACCAAAAGCTAAACTAGTTTGTATTGCTCATCAATATATTTATTTACATCCTGATTTTGAGTTTCCAGAAGGAAATGAAATTGATAGATTTTTAATTAAATACTACACTAAATTAACTACCATACGCTCTTCAAAAAACCTAGCCTTATCATTTTACAATTTGCATATCAAAAATGAAAACGTAATAATTGTGCCGCCATTACTCAGAAAAGAAATATTTAAATTAGAATCTAAACAGGAAGATTTTTTTCTAGTTTATCTTGTAAATAACGGATATTTTGAAGAAATTATCGAATGGCATAAAACAAATCAGAATATAAAAATTCATTGCTTCACAGATAATGCAGAAAAAATAAAATCAAACTACAACTATAATAAAGAAAAAATTATGGTACACGCCATTAACGACACTTTATTTTTAGAAATGATGAGTAAGGCAAAAGGAATTGCTAGCACCGCTGGTTTTGAAAGCGTATGCGAAGCCATGTATTTAGGTAAGCCTGTTATGATGGTTCCTATTAAAGGACACTATGAACAATTTTGTAATTCAAGAGATGCTTATAAAGCAGGCGCTGGCATATACGCAGATAAATTTGACCTATCAAAACTTGACAATTTTTCTATTACTTTTGACTCAACAAGTCATTTTTTTAAAAATTGGATAGCCAATGCAAAATTCAGAATCTATAAAGAAATTATCTCAACCTGATATGCCTCGTAAACTATTGTTTATTGTCAACCCAAATGCAGGAAAAAAAGTTTCTTCACTCTTAATTGAAACTATTCGCAAAGAGTTTCCTCAAAACATCTATTATCAAATTGTTATTTGGAAAGATAAAAATCACTTTAACGAAATATTAGATATATTATACACACAAAATTATACAGATGCCGTGGCTGTAGGCGGAGACGGAACGGTTAATGAAGTTGCAAAAAGCTTAATTGGCACTAATATTACTTTAGGCATAGTTCCTTCAGGCTCGGGAAATGGCTTAGCCAGAAGCCTTGGTATATCAATGAAAATTGATGAAGCCATTAAACAAATTATTAAAGGCGAAAAAACAAAAATTGATATTGGAAAAGTTAATGGCACTCCATTTTTTTGTACAAGCGGTGTAGGTTTTGATGCGCATATTGGAAAGTTATTTGCTACATCAGAAAAACGCGGTTTAAAAACTTATGCAAAAATTGTACTCTCACAACTGTTTAACTACAAACCCGAAGAATATGTATTGAGTTTTGGCAGACAAATAATTGAACTAAAAGCATTTTTAATTACAGTTGCCAACGCAGGCCAATATGGCAATGATTTTTATATTGCACCAGAGGCGAAACTTAATGACGGTTTATTTCATGTGGTTATTTTAAAACCATTTAAATTATTTCAACTCCCTGGATTGATTTATAAACTAATTTCAAAAAAATCTCATTTAAGTTCCAGAATAGAAACATACACGTGTAACCAACTAAGAATTTACAGAAACAAAAAAAACGCAATTCATTTTGACGGAGAACCCAAATTTGAAAATGAAGATTTGTTGTTTGAACTAATTGACGAAAAATTAAATGTAATTATTGGTACAAAGTATAAACGCAATGGCTGACTTTAAAAAGTAACATCAAGTAATTTAACCTCATTTCCTCTCAAAATTTCAAGTTTTACAGTGTCTCCTTTTTTATGATTTGAAAGTGCTTTCATATATCCTTGCACATCTTTAATCTCAAAATCACCAAGCTTTTTAAACACATCGCCTTTTTTAACTCCGGCTTTAAATGCAGGTTTTCCGTCAGTCACTCCATCAACACGCATACCCGGCCCCTCAAAGGTATAATCAGGCATAACACCCATTGTAATTTTAAATCCACTTTTTGACGACTCGGGATTTCTTGTTTTAGTGAATTGTAATTTAGGATATTTGTGTGTTTTTTCAACAATTGAAATAATATAATTTAAAACATCCACCTCTCCTTTAAAATTTATTTTTTCAATGTCGTCAGATGGTTTATGATACTCACTATGCTGACCTGTAAAAAAATGAAGTACAGGAATATCTTTTAAATAAAAAGAAGTTTGATCACTTGGACCAATTCCACTACTGTCTTTTTTAATACTAAAATTTGTTTTTAATGAATCTATTAACGGCACCCATACCGGCGAAGTACCAACGCCATAAATCATTAATTTTTTTGTTGAATCATTCAATCGCCCTATCATGTCCATATTAATCATGTAATTAATTTTAGACAATTCAACATCCGGATTTTCGCAATATTTTTTTGAACCTAATAAACCTAGCTCCTCACCACTAAAACAAATAAATAATAAATTAAAGGGTTCAGTTTTTTTATTTTTCGCAAAATAATTTGCCAATGCAATAACTCCGGCGGTACCGCTGGCATTATCATCGGCGCCATTATGAATTTTACCATCCGGATTAGCCTCTAAACTGTTATGGTCCTGCCCTAGCCCTAAATGATCGTAATGTGCTCCAATAACAATGGTATAAGGGGCTTTATTGTCTAAAAAACCAATTACATTATTAGCCGTTTTTTCTTTAATGCCTAAAGTTGATGTATCATGAGGATTTGTATTTTTTTTATACGTGAACGACTTTAAATATGAATTACTAAATGCCTTTAATCCGGCACTTTTAAATTTACCTGATATATATTTGGCTGCTAAAAGTTCCTCAGGTGATGAAGTACCCCTACCTTTTAATTTATCTGAAGCTAAAAAAGAAATATCTTCCTTAATGTTATTTACAGAAATTTCTTGAGAAATTAATGAAGATGAAAAAGGCAAAAAAGCCAATATTAAAATTATTTTGTGGAAATTCATGTACAAAAATAATCATTAAAATAGTATGTTTTTACCTTAAAAATTAAGTTAATTTAATTAATAGACAAATATAAACCGTAAAAAAATTACTACATTTATCAATTAAATTTTGAAAAACAGGAAAAATATTCTTAGTGCAATTAACCTAATCTTTTTTTTAGGCTCGTTTTTTTTGTGTGCTTATATTGGATTTTCAAAATCAACATTATTAACTGATAAATATCATAATGAAGTAAAACTTGCCACACATAATAAGCAAGATATTTCAGATATTAATTATTTGTTGGTTGAAGAAAATGAAAATGAAAACGAAGACAGCTTCGAATTAGTTGGTTTTATCCTACCCTTTTTTATTTCTGATTTTGAAATTGATTTTTTACACTTTTTCTCAATTAATGTTGAGCCTCTAAAACAAAAACTATCCAACCCAATTTATATTTCAGTTTGTAATTTCCGAATCTGATTCTTCTTTTATTTTTAGTAGCATCTGTCATAAAAATCCTAAATAAAGATTAATGATAGTAATGTATTTCATATCATTTATTGATTTGAAAGCATAATTTGAAAAAAAAGAATTCAAGAATAGATTAAAAGAAATTATGTCAAATAACTCAAATAAAAAATATTATCCTGCTGATTGGTTTGCAGGATTAAAAGAAAACTTTTCAAAGGATGCCCTATCGGGTTTTTTAGTATTCTTATTAGCTCTGCCTCTAAGTTTAGGTATAGCTAAAGCATCGGACTTTCCTGCTATTTTTGGTTTAGTAACCGCAATAATTGGCGGAATTGTTGTAAGTTTTTTTGCAGGTTCTAAATTAACAATAAAAGGGCCTGCGGCAGGTTTAATTGCAATTTGTGGTGGCGCTATTGCTGAATTTGGGGGAGGAGATACAGGCTGGCACCTAGCATTAGGAGCCATTGTTGTTGCTGGATTAATACAAATTCTATTTGGTGTTTTTAAATTAGGAAAATTAGCTAATTTTTTTCCAGGTGCCGCTGTGCATGGTATGCTAGCCGCTATTGGGATTATCATAATGTCGAAACAGATACATACGTTATTAGGTATCGACCCTAAATTTTTAAAAGGTAAAGAACCGCTTGAACTGTTAGCAATGATTCCCTCAAGTATTATGCACGAAAATGCACACCTTGCCGAAATTGGAATTGCCTGCTTATTAATTTTAATTGGTATGAGTTTTGTGAAACATAATAAATTTAAAAAAATTCCTGCACCATTAATTGTATTATTTGTTGCCATACCACTAGGTTTTGTTTTGCATATTAAAACAGATGGCGCAATTTCTAACTTTTCATTAGTGAAAATTGGAAGTATTACTGAAGCTTTTACCAATGGATTTATCATGAAAGGTGACTTCGTTAGCCGAGGCATTTTTAATGCGGATTTTAATGCATTAACAACTCATACCGGTGATTTTTTAATGTATGTTGTTTTGTTTGCTTTAATAGGAAGTCTTGAATCATTATTAACCGCAAAAGCTATTGACGGATTAGATCCTTTTAAACGCAAATCAGATTTTAATAAAGACTTAATAGCCGTTGGTTTTGGTAATACATTGTCAGGATTATTAGGCGGTTTACCAATGATAAGTGAAGTTGCTCGTAGTTCTGCAAACGTTAGTAATGGAGCAAGAACAAGGTGGGCAAATTTTTTTCACGGCTTGTTTTTACTGTTGGCAGTGTTAATTGCTGTACCATTAATTGAAATGATTCCAAATGCCGCATTGGCAGCAATGTTAACCTTTGTGGGTTTTAGATTGGCACACCCGAAAGAATTTATTCACATGTGGCATATAGGTAAAGAACAATTTTTAATTTTTACAACCACTGTAATTATTACCCTTGCTACCGATTTATTGATTGGCGTTGGTTCCGGAATTGCCCTAGAACTATTAATTAATATTATAAATGGAGCAAATTTAAAATCTGCATTCAAATTACAGGTTAGTATTAGCAAACTAAATGAAGAAAATTATAACGTTATTATTAATGACGTTTTAGTATTCTCTAATGCCCTAGGATTAAAAAAAATATTTTATACTCTTCCGCAAGGCAAAAACATAACTATTGATGTTAGCCAAACTAAAATTGTTGATCATACATCTATACTAACATTAAACGAGTTGATGGAAAATTACAAGGAAAATGAAGGAACAATAAAAATTAACGGGTTTGAAAATCACCGCCAGTTAAGCCATGCACCAACATCTACCAGAATACTTAAAAAGTAATTGTTTTATTGTAACCAAATTATTTTAAAAATCACAAGTAATTTCTTAACACAGATTTTCACAATAAACCATGAAAAAATTAAGCTTATTATCAATCATATTATTTTCATTATATGCGCATAGTCAATCGCCAACTATAAGATTTAAGGAGGGTTTAAAAATATATTTAAGTGATGACAGCACACGATATATTAAAGCTACAGGGTTAGCACAAATATGGTTAAGATACAATGATAATAATCCGGGTTCTACTATATACGGCACAGCCAAAAAAGAAACGTTTGATGTTGGTTTAAGACGCGTCAGATATCAAATAATGAGTCAGGTTAACAAAAAAACTTTTTTCTATACTCAGTTTGGAATTAATAGTTTCAATAATTTATCTGCAAGTAAAACACCATTGTTCTTTCATGATGTAACAGCTGAATATAAAGCGTTTAATGATTATTTTGTTATTGGTACAGGTTTACATGGATGGAACGGAACGTCACGATATGCATCTTCCGGTGTAGGTACAATTTTAGGATTAGATTTACCTGTTATTGAAGAAACAACAAACGATGTAACCGATCAATTTGTCAGAAAACTTGGCGTGTATGCTAAAGGAAAAATTAACAGATTTGATTATCGACTATCTGCTTCAAATCCTTTCCCAATTCAGAGTTCGTTAAATACAGTTGCCTCCCTATCAGGAACAAACACTGCTGCGTATTCAACCAAGGCGCCAGAATTGCAATATCAAGGTTACTTTATGTGGCAATTTTTAGATAAAGAGAGTAATCAATTGCCATACATGACCGGTTCTTATTTAGGAAAAAAACAGGTATTAAATATTGGCACTGGTTTTACATTTCAGAAAAATGCCATGTGGTACAGAAACTCCTTACTTGATACAATTTTAACACCACTTAAACAATTAGGATTTGATATTTTTTATGACACATACATTAACAAAGAAAAGCAAAATGCCGTAACAGCATATGCAGCTTATTTAATTTACGATTTTGGACCTAATTACATCAGGAATGTTGGCCCTATGAATACAGCTAACGGAACTAATAATAACGCAAGCTATAACGGAGCTGGCAACGCTTTTCCGCTAATAGGAACAGGAAATGTAATTTATGTGCAGGCAGCTTATTTATTTAAAAAAAACTTATTTAAAACAGAAGGCACAATCCAACCTTATTTTTCTGGAAGCTTGGCCAATTATAAAAAATTAAACGATCCTGTATTTGTTTACAACATTGGAATTAACTGGATAAGGAGCGGGCAAAATTCAAAATTATCCTTAGACTATCAAAGCAGACCTGTTTTTAACACAACTGCAACCGGCGCAATTAAGGAAACCAAAAGCGCAAGACGAGGACAACTTGTATTACAATATCAAATAGCTTTTTAATGATTTAAGAATATAACGTAATTAATAAAAATGACAACTAGTAAACATCTAAATCGTTTTAATGAAAACGAAGTTATACATGAGTTAAAACATTTTTTACCGGCTCAGGCACCTTTAAAAGATTTTATACATCATAACACATTACACGCTTTTCAAAATTTAAAATGGGATAATGCCATAAGACAAGCAGAAAAAATGTTTGGGTATAAAGTTTCGCTATCACTAAATGACTATAGAAATCTATATTTTTCAAAAAAAATAAGTCATGACATATTAGAACGAACAATAGTTGAAAAAAAAGGGGCACATAATATTGAAGATTGGTCAATAAAAACAATTTACCAACATTACGACGAATCTAGTACTGCGCGAATAGGAAACTTACGATCTTTTTGGAAAACACAATATCATATTAACATAGACTCAGTAACGCATCCTAAACTATTCCGAATTCTTTGTAGTTATTTAGATCAGGGAATTGCGATTTGGAAATTCCCGATTAACGAAAAAGGATTTTTAACTTCTTTAAGAGAACTGGAAAAAATCAGCTCTGTAAGTATATTCAATAGCGAAGAAGTAAAAAATTTATTTTTAAACCAGCGATTTGAAATTGAAGAATTATTATGCCTTTTGGTTGGAGATGAAAAACTATACAAACAATATTTATTTGATCAGTAGTTTGCCCATCAGGGCTGGAGCGGCATGGTTTCATCTATAGAAGACAATCCTCAGACTTTAATGGACCAAAAAAAAATATCACTTAAAGAATTAATTATTTTAGAATGCCTTTTGGAAATTGACACGCTTAATCATAAGTTAGGTAAAAACTGGATGCCATTATCCAATAAATTAAATGAAAAGCCTGAAGACTTGTTTGACACAATAATTTTAGATGAACTAAGCGAAGTTTTATCAATTTGGCAAAGTGCATTTGAATGGACCTATTATGACAGTGTTTTAAGCAGTATCACTTTATCAAACAAGCAACAACATCCTAAATCAGAAAAAACATTTCAAGCGCTATTTTGTATAGATGACAGAGAATGTTCAATAAGACGGTATATTGAGGAAAACGACACCAATTGCGAAACATACGGCACGCCGGGTTTTTTTGGGGTAGAATTTTATTTTAAACCCGAACATGGAAAATTTTATAGCAAACTATGTCCGGCTCCTTTAACTCCAAACTATTTAATTAAAGAAATAAATACAAAAAATATCAGAAAAAAAGATGTTCACTTTACAAACAAATCTCACTCACTATTTAGTGGCTGGTTAATTTCTCAAACTATTGGTTTTTGGTCGGCAATAAAACTGTTCTTTAATATTTTCAAACCAACGTTAAGCCCTGCAGCAGCGCACTCTTTTAATCACATGGATAAATATTCGACATTAACAATTCTGAATAAACATCCAGAAGATAAAGAAAACAACCTCCAAATTGGTTTTACCGTAGAAGAAATGGCTGCTCGTGTAAAAGCGTTATTAGAAAGCATAGGTTTAATTAAAGATTTTGCACCTATTGTATATGTAATTGGTCATGGATCAAGCAGTGTTAATAATCCGCACTATGCCGGTTACGATTGTGGCGCCTGCTCCGGCAGACCGGGATCCGTAAACTCACGTGTAATCTGTTTTATGTCTAATCACAAAGAAGTAAGGCAATTACTTGCGCAAAAAGAAATTTTTATTCCTGAATCTACTCAATTTATTGGAGGCTTACACGATACCTCAAGAGATGATATTGAATTTTTTGATGAAAATTCATTATCCGAAACAAACCAAAAAAATCATTTAAAAAACAAAAACGTTTTTTTAAAAGCACTTAATTTAAATGCAAAAGAACGTTCAAGGAGATTAATATCAATAAATACCAAATTAAGTCCTGAAAAAATTCACGAAAAAGTAAGAACACGTTCTGTTTCCATTTTTGAGCCCAGGCCAGAATTAAATCATGCTACCAATGCACTTTGTATTGTTGGACGAAGAGAATTAACAAAAGATATTTTTCTCGACAGAAGATCATTTCTTA
>CANFQR010000023.1 GCA_947449125.1 Bacteroidota bacterium
AAAGATTACAATTGGATGATGAATTTTACCGAGCAAATGCTCGAAAAAATTGTAACCGATTTATATGGCAATACCGAAATTAATATTGGTAGCAATAAAATTGATTTTAAAGCTCCGTTTAAACGCGTAACTATGTACGATGCCATTAAAGAATTTACCGGTATAGACATCAGCAATATGGATGAGGCCCAATTAAGAGATGTTTGTAAACAACTTAACATTCATGTTGAAGCACATTGTGGTAAAGGAAAACTAATTGACGAAATTTTTGGAGAAAAATGTGAAGGTAATTATTTACAACCAACTTTTATTACTGATTACCCTGTTGAAATGAGTCCGCTTACAAAAAAACATCGTAGCGCTAAAGGATTGGTTGAAAGATTTGAATTAATGGTAAACGGTAAGGAAATTGCCAATGCTTACAGTGAGTTAAACGACCCATTAGAGCAACGCGAAAGATTTGAAGAACAATTAAAATTACAAGAACGAGGTGACGACGAAGCCATGTTTATTGACCACGATTTTTTACGTGCCTTAGAATATGGTATGCCTCCAACTGCGGGAATTGGTATTGGTATAGACAGACTAACCATGTTGCTGACAAACAATGCAGCAATACAGGAAGTATTATTCTTTCCGCAAATGAGGCCTGAAATAAACAGCTAAACATAAGATAGCGTTTAGAGTAGCTTGCTAAAATAGCATACATTCACTAATAGTAAATTAAAAAACAATTTAATGTTAGTTAATTCTTTTATTTTCATTTGTAAAACTGTATTAATCAATATCTTTGATGCAATATTTTATAATCATTGAAAAGTGTTTTAAATAGTGTTTTTGTCAGTTTATTGCTTATTTCTGTATCGTGCAATACAAGTAAAAAAGAAAATGAACAAATCAAAGTAAGAATTTTTGAAGGCTACCATCCAATGCTTGATGAGATAATTCGCTCAAAAAAAGGAACATTCAGGGGTGTTGATTTAAATGCCAAAATTGATTCAATTAAAACAATTGAAGTTATTTCTCCAATTGAAAAATCTAATGGTCATTTGTACTATGAATATAAATTAAATGATACTATAAATTATTCAATTGACTATACCCTTGAGAATGACAGCCTGCAGGAAATAAGTTTACAAATTAATTGTAATGATTTAGAATTAACTAGTTATTTGTTTTGCGATTTGAAAGATTATTATGCTAACAAATTACCAAACCCAACCCAAGATAAAGGTTTCGTGGTTTATAATTGCTTTGAAGGCAAGCGCAATCCCTTTGTTGTATCACTCAGTGATAATTCAAGCCCAACAAAAGGCATCATTAATATGGTAATTTATAAAGACAAGTAAATTTCAGATTGCTTTTTGTTTTTTACCATTGAATACTTAAGTTTCTAAAATAAAAAAAGCCATTCAATAATTGAATGGCTTTTAAAATAATTTCACCTTTGTTTTAAGCAGTACCTGTTTTCCTAACACCTGTTGTTTTTTTAACCCCTGCAGTTGTTTTGGCTTTTACCGACTTAGCAACTGTTTTTTTTGCAGCAACCTTTTCCTCGGTTTTAATTGATTTTACTTTTTCTTCACCGGCAATTTCTGCTTCCTTCTCTTTTAAATTACCTGTTGCTTGCATAATATTATACCAGCTAAATAATTTACGCATATTACTTACATATACACGCTCTTTATCATAATCAGGTAAAATTTCACCAAAATAATTTTCTATACTTTTGTCATCTGATTTAGAATCAACAGCAGGCCCACCTTTTTCTTTCTCAAAAATTGCCGTCATTATTTCTTCAATTGGTTTATCATCACCATTGGTAAACATACTAATGTCCGACAAAGTAGACACTTTTGTAGATGCGTAAACATTTACTCTTTTTTTATCGGATAAACCTTCAACAATAATTCCGTTTTTACTTTGTGCCACAATTTTGTATAAGCCCGGCTGTCCGGAAATAGAAATAATACCTTTTAAATCGATCATAAACTAATAATTTTAATAATGGCAAATATAAGTTTTTAATTAAAAACAAATGCTTTTTTAATGATATATAAAGCAATTGGATTAATTTTTGATTTTATTGCCTTAATGTATAATTTAGCGCATATCAAACAAAACCCCGAATGAAATACCAGGCCATAGATAATTCACTATTTATTGAAAACAGAAACAAATTCAAAAATAATTTAAAACCAAATTCACTTGCCGTATTTGTTAGTAACGATATAATGCCCACCAACGCAGATGGAAGTATGGGTTTTAAACAAAACAGCGATTTGTTTTATTTGTGTGGTATTGATCAAGAAGACACCATTTTAGTTGTTTTTCCTGACGTTAAAGACGGCAAGCACAAAGAAATTTTATTTGTAAAAGAAACAAGCGAACTTATTGCTATTTGGGAAGGCGAAAAATTAAACAAACAACAAGCCACAACTGTCAGCGGCATAGAACACGTTTATTGGTTTCAAGATTTTGAAAAAATAATGAAACCTTTTTTCTTTCAGGCCGAGCACATTTATTTAAACTTAAACGAACATACCCGTCGCTATATTGATGCTGAAACTTCGGAAATGCGATTTAACAAATCTATTTTAAGGAAATACCCATTACATAAATTTGAACGTTCAGCGCCTATTATGCACAAAATACGTGCAATAAAAAGTACACAAGAAATTGACTTAATACAACAAGCATGTGATATTACAGAAAAAGGATTTAGAAGATTATTATCCTTTATTAAGCCCGGGGTTTGGGAACATGAAATAGAAGCTGAATTAATTCATGAGTTTATCCGAAACCGATCTCGCGGTTTTGCTTACGGACCAATTGTAGCTAGTGGTAAAAATGCATGTGTTCTTCATTACGTGGAAAACAACCAGCAATGTAAAGACGGTGACTTAATTTTACTAGATGTTGCCGCAGAGTATGCAAATTACGCAAGCGACCTTACCAGATGTGTACCTGTAAACGGAAAATTTTCTAAACGACAAAAAGAAGTTTATAACTCAGTACTAAGTGTTTTTAAAGCTGCATCAAAATTATTACTGCCTGGTCAAACATTTGACAAATACAATAAAGCGGTTGGTGAATTAATGACAGAAGAGTTACTTAAATTAGGTTTACTAAAAACAGAGGATGTAAAAAATCAAAACCCAAATTGGCCGGCTTATAAAAAATATTTTATGCATGGTACTTCCCACTTTTTAGGGCTCGACGTGCATGATGTTGGTTTTTTTACCGAACCAATTCAAGCAGGAATGGTATTTACAGTAGAACCTGGAATTTATATCCCTGAAGAAGGATTAGGTATACGTATTGAAAATAATTTTTTGGTTACAACAACCGGTCAATTAGATTTAATGAAAAGTATTCCTATAGAAGCTGACGAGATTGAAGCACTTATGAACAAATAATTCGTTACTATAAATTATCTATAAAATAATTGCAAATTTTTTCCATTAAATGGGCTCTGTCTTTACCTAAAACATTGTGTTCATGTCCAGGGTAAACATAATAATCTAACTGCACAGATTTCTCTACTGCTTTCTTTTGATACATAATGCTGTGTTGCCAAACTACCACCGGATCTTGCGCTCCATGAATCATTAGAAGCTTTCCTTTTAATTTGTCTACGTAGTTTAAACAATTATTTTTTTCATACCCCTCTTTATTCTCCTGAGGACTGTCGTTATAACGCTCGCCATACATGATTTCATAATAACTCCAGTCAATTACGGGACCTCCTGCAGCACCAACTTTAAATACGCCAGGATAACGAGTCATCAGAGACGTCGTCATAAATCCGCCATAACTCCAGCCATGAACTCCAATTCTAGAAGCCTCCACAAATGGTAGCGATTTTAAATAATTAACTCCACTTATTTGATCTTCCATTTCTTTAGTACCAACCTGTCTATGAATTGCTTGTTCAAATGTTTTACCTCTGTAATTTGTTCCTCGTCCATCTAACGTAAAAACAATATATCCCTTTTGCGCCATGAACTGATACCATAGTTCACCGCCGGCCATCCATGAATTAGTAACCAGTTGTGAGTGTGGGCCATTATACAAATAAATCAGAACAGGATATTTTTTTGTGCTGTCAAAATTTATAGGTTTAAACATTCTACAAAATAAATCTGTGCCCTCATTGTTTTTTATGGTAAACAAATTCCAATTTCCTAATTTGTAATTCGTTATAGGGTTTTCTGCTACAAAAAACGTGTTTGATTTAGCACTTAGAACATTTACAAATCTGTATTCCCTTGGGATGAAACAAGATGTAAAATTATCAATAAAAAAATCTCCTTTAGCACTTAATAGCGCGGTATGGACGCCACTACCTGTAGTAAGTTTTCGCATCTTAGCAGTTTTTAAATTAACCAAATAAAAATCTTGGTTTATTGGACTTTGCTCATTTGCATGGAAAAATAAATTTTCACCTTTTTCATCAAAACCATTCTCGTCCTTTACTTCCCAATTTCCTTTGGTAAGTTGTTTAATTAAAGTTCCGTTTATATGATATAAATAAAAATGATTAAAACCATCCCTCCTGCTTTGCCAAATAAATTGATTAGGATTGTTTTTTACAAACAACATTGGGTTTAAAGGTTCGGCATATTTTTCATCTTTTTCTTCAAACAATGTTCTAACAAATTCGCCGGTTGAGGCATTATACTCATTTAATTTAAAATTAGTTTGTTCGCGGTTTAATACAGCAATATAAATATGCTTTTCATCAGGCGACCAGGCAATATTAGTTAGGTATTGATCTTTTGGCCCTTCTGTTTTAACTTTTATTGACGTGTTATTATTTAAATTATAAATGTGTAATGTTACATAATGACTTTTATTTCCCGCCATTGGATATTTAATGTTTTTATTTTGTGCAGGATTTGTACTCCAATCAATTATAGGATAATCGTTTACATCTGTTTGATCCATTCTGTAATATGCAAGTGCACTACCTTTTGGACTCCAAAAAATTCCTTTGCTAATTCCAAATTCTTCTCGGTGAACGCTTTTCCCATTCACAATTTCATATGAACCGTCATTAGTTACATGAATTTTCTGTCCATTTGCAAAAACGTATAAATTATTATCAGATGTATAAGCATAAACTTCTCCCTCTTTAAAACTTTCAAGATTTTCTAAAGAAAAATCAATCTGCTTTCTGTCTGATTTTACGGCCATGTTTTTATCAAGTGAATAAAGCCATTCTACTTTTCTATTCATAAAATAAAATTGATTTTCATTTTTCCAGCGAACACCTTCAAAAGAAGAAATTGTATCAATTAAAAGTTTAATTAAATTTTTATTTATGTCATTAATAGAAATTAGTGTAAGTGTTTTGCCTGTTTTGGCACTTAACATCACTAATTTGTTTTTATCAATATAAGAGGCTTTTTTTGAATCCGGAATAAATCCTAAGGATTGTAATCGCTTTGGCGCTAAAGTATTTCTCCCTTTCAAAACAGCATCCTGAACAGTTAATAATTGTTCTTGCGAATAAACAAAAACAGAAATAATAATAAGCGCAATAGTTAAAATACCTTTATTCATAAGTTAGTTTTTTAATTGTGATTAATTTCCTTGTAGGTATATTTACAGAAACTAATTTTGAGCTTTAAATATAAACATAAAATAATTATGGCAACTGCTTTGACACTTGCTTTGATTTTTCATTTTATATTAATTTTTATTTATTCGAAACCATTTTACTTGAATAAAAATAAATTAGAATTTATGGCGCAAACAGTTATATACCCTTACTTCCAACAAAACTGGAACCTGTTTGTGCCAGCACCTGATTCAAATTATAGATTATATTGCGAATACGAAAATCGTGGCATAAAAAAAATAGATGTATTTAATGCGGTTTTGTTAAAACATCAAACAAATAGGTTTGCAGGATATGAACCCATTTTAATTGGATTTACAAACAGCATTCATTATTTTGAAAAAAACACCACAAAACAAAAACAATTAAACGGACCGATTACAAACGATTTAAATTTTGAGATTTTAAAGCAGCTTGCAAAAAACTACATCGAATATTCTGAAAAAATAAAAATTGAGCAGATTAAAATAACTCTTATTGTTAATCAAATCATTACTAATAACCAACGCATATATTATTAACTGAAATTAAAACTACAGGCCTGAAATTTTTATTAATTTTACTTTATTAATAACCCTTTTAATCATTTTTTTCCTTACCTCAACTTATGAATAGAACTTTTGTTAAAGTCGATTTTACTGTAACAACATGGGAATTATTGAAACCATATTTTACTGATTTACAACAACGAGAAATTAATTCTGTTGCTGAACTTGAAAAATGGTTAATAGATTATAGCGAATTAACTGCGGTTATTAGCGAGAATATGGCCTGGCGTTATGTTAAAATGACATGCGATACTAATAACACAACTTTAAGAGAAGCTTTTAACGATTTTGTTCAAAATATTGAACCAAACACGTCACCCATTGCAAACGATTTAAATAAAAAAATTATTGCAAGTGCTTTTGTAAATGAATTAAACAAACCCGGTTACAATATTTACTTAAGAGGAATAAAAAATAGTATTGAGCTTTTCAGAGAAGAAAACATTCCATTAAATACAAAACTACAAGAGCTCGAACAACAATTTGGAGAAATTAATGGGGCCCAAAGTATTGATTATGCCGGAGAAAAAATGACATTGCAAAAAGCCGGTATTTTTTTAAAAGACCTCAACAGAACTGTTCGTGAAGATGTTTATAACAAAATTCAGGAAAGGAGAGCTCAAGACGAAACTATTTTAAACGGTTTATATACTGAACTAATTAGCCTTCGTCATCAAATTGCCTTGAATGCAGGTTTTAAAAACTTTCGAGATTATAAACATCAAGCGCTGGCAAGGTTTGATTACAGCGTTCAAGATTGTTTAAACTTTCATGAAGCGGTAAAATTACATGCAGTGCCGTTAATAAATGAACACGATAAAAAAAGAAAAGAAAAATTAAAATTAGAAGACTACAGGCCATGGGATACATCTGTAGAAGAAGATAGTTTACCTCCATTAAAACCATTTAAAAATGCTCAGGATTTAATAGATAAAACCATTTTATGTTTTAACAAAATAGATCCATTTTTTGGCGATTGCATCAACACCATGCAAAAAATGAACAGGCTAGATTTGGAAAGCAGAATTGGTAAAGCTCCCGGAGGTTACCAATATCCATTATACGAAACTGATGTTCCTTTTATTTTTATGAACGCTGTTGGCTTGCACCGCGATTTAGTAACCATGGTTCATGAAGGTGGGCATGCCATTCATTCTTTTTTAAATTTTAATTTAGAGTTAGTCGATTTTAAATCGCCACCAAGTGAAGTTGCCGAATTGGCAAGTATGAGCATGGAACTGATGAGCATGGAACATTGGGACAGTTTTTTTGATACAGAGGAAGAATTAAAACGAGCAAAAAAACAACAATTAGAAAGTGTTTTAGACGCGTTGCCGTGGATAGCTGCTATTGATAAATTTCAGCATTGGGTTTATGAAAATCCTACACACAACATAACTGAACGTTATGACGCATGGTTAAAAATAATGTCTGATTTTGGCAGTAACGTTATTAATTATTCTGGTATCGAACATAATTTAAAACGTAGATGGCAAATACAATTGCACTTATTTGAGGTGCCATTTTATTATATTGAATATGGTTTTGCGCAGTTGGGTGCTATTGCTGTTTGGAGAAACTACAAAAAAAATCCAAAAGAGGCTGTAGAAAAATACAAAAAGGCATTAGCCCTAGGGTACACACAATCTATTCCTAAAATATACGAAGCAGCTGGAATAAAATTTGATTTCAGTCCCGATTATATTAAAGAATTAATGGCATTTGTAAAAGAAGAATATGCTAAAATATAAAGAGCTGTTTTTAACCTTCTTTCTGACTCAAAAATAAAAGTATTTATTTAATAGTTAGTTTTTTTCTGTAACACTTCCGCCTTCAAAAATCAAGGTGCGTGATTTGAATTTATTATAAACCAACATGTCGTGCGTGGCGAATAAAACTGCACAGCCTCCTTCACTTAATTTTCTTAACAAAACTAGTATCTCTTCTGAAGTTTCAGGATCTAAATTTCCTGTAGCTTCGTCTGCCAATATTAACTCAGGATTATTAACTAAAGCTCTTGCTATACTTACTCTTTGCTGTTCACCACCAGAAAGTTCGTGTGGCATTTTATATTCTTTACCTGCTAAATTTACTTTTGACAAAACATCAAGTATGCGTTCTTTAATCTTTGACGCGTCTTCCCATCCAGTAGCAGTCATTACAAATTTTAAATTTTCATACACATTTCTATCGCTGAGCAATTGAAAATCTTGAAATACTATTCCTAATTTCCTTCTTAAAAAAGGAATTTCTTTAGCTTTTAAATTCATTAAATTAAAACCGCAAACAATAGCCTCTCCATTATTTAAATTTAAATCCCCGTAAAGTGTTTTTAAAAAACTACTTTTTCCGCTCCCTGTTTTGCCAAGTAAATAAACAAATTCTCCGGTTTTTATATTAACAGTTAAATTATTTACTACCGGACGATCGTCCTGAAAAATTGTCACATTATCAAATTTTATTAAATCAGTCATAATAAATTAAACTTCTAAGTTATTATGATTATAAATTTAATCTGATAATTAACTATACCAATATCAACATAACAGGGTTAATAACTGCATTGTTAAGTGATACATAACATAAGTGAGTAAAAGTAAATTTAAAGAGTAAATTCTAGTTATTAAATTAATGATGCACATCTCCAAAATAAGTGCTTTGTCGCTATTTGTATTTTTTTGTTCAACAGCTTTTTCTCAAAAAACAGCAGCTTACACAAATAATGACTTATTGTATAAACAAGGGTTAGAATTATTTGATAAAAAGCAATTTGTACAAGCTCAAAAAAACTTTGGCGATTACATTAGGCTTAGCAAATCTAAAATTTTAAAAACCGAAGCGCACTTTTATTCAGCTGCTTGTGCCATTGAATTATTTAATAAAGATGGTGAATGGCAAATGAAACAATTTGTTGAAAAACACCCTGAAAGCAATAAAATTAACATTGCTAATTTTTACTT
Source organism: Bacteroidota bacterium (assembly GCA_947449125.1). Taxonomy (GTDB): domain Bacteria; phylum Bacteroidota; class Bacteroidia; order B-17B0; family Aurantibacillaceae; genus Aurantibacillus. Next base: position 9,135 of record CANFQR010000023.1, read on the forward strand.
GGCAAAGTCAAGCTTTAGAAAAAAAAAATATAAAGAAACAGTTGACTTTTTTGAAAAGGTAGATTTATATAGTTTAGATAAAGACCAAATAGCCGAATTATATTTTAAACGTGGTTACAGTTATTTGGAAACTGGCAATGATGCAAAAGCTAAAACAGATTTTTACGAAATTAAAGATGTAGATAATAAATACGCTTTTCCGGCAAACTATTATTTCTCGCACATTTCTTACAAAGAAAAAAAATATGAAATTGCCTTACAAGGTTTTAATCGTTTAATAAGCAACGAAACTTTTGGAAGTGTTGTGCCTTATTACATCACTCAAATTTATTTTATTCAAGGCAAATACGAACAGGTTGCAAAAGAAGCGCCGACATTATTAAATGATAGCGCTAATGTTCAAAAAGCCGATGAAATTAACAGAATGATTGGTGAAAGCTATTTTAACCTTAAAAACTACTCAGAAGCTTTAACTTACTTAAAAAAAACAAATTTAAATTCTGAAAACGCCGAAGGTAATTATGCTTTAGGGTATTGCTATTATAAAATAAATGATTGGAAAAACGCAATTACTCATTTAGAAAAAGTTACTGCAAACAAAGACTCTCTGTCTCAAAATGCCTGGTACCATTTAGCAGATTGCTACTTAAATTTAAATGAAAAATTAAAATCAAAAAATGCTTACCAAAATGCTTACCAGCTAAATTTTGATGACAAAATTAAAGAAGATGCCTTGTTTAGTTTTGCAAAATTAAGTTATGAATTAGATTTTTCTCCCTTTAACGATGCTGCTAAAGCTTTCGCTAAATACCTGAAAGAGTATCCTGAATCTCAACGAAAAGAAGATTGTTATAATTTTTTAATTAATGTATACTCAACCTCAAAAAATTACGATCTAGCCATTAGAAGTATCGAATCTTTAGACAATATTAACCCCATATTAAAATTAACCTATCAAAAGCTAATTTATTTTAGAGGCGTAGAATATTTTAATAATGGAGAAGTTGATTTAGCAGAAAAAC
>CANFQR010000024.1 GCA_947449125.1 Bacteroidota bacterium
CCTGCTCAGGAACAAAATCATATTTAGTTTGAGTTCCCTGTAAGTATCCTTTACCCAAAAAGCCACCGCTGCCAATTGCAATTTTTGCCTGATTTACATTATATCCTTCTTTTTTTAAGTTTACCGTTCCTCTACCTAATAAAACATCAATACGAATTCTTTGATGGTCCTCTAAATGCTCATAAAAATAGTTTGTTCCGGTAACAACTCCCGCGGTTACCAAATAGATTAAGGCCACGTAAACAAGATTTTTTTTACTCCTTCTGATAAATATAAACGCAGAAATTGAAATTATGCCTAAAGTAATAAGTAAACCACTAATATTTGTAACAACAAGCGCCACCACAAATAAGATAGCGGCTAAAATTCCAAAAATTAAAAACCCCACACTTAATCCCTCTCTGTATAAAACAATAACAAACGCAACAAACACAATAGCTAATCCGGTTTCGTTTTGTAGTTTAATTATTATTGCTAAAGGCAATACAATAAACAACAGTGCATAAAATGTGTTCTTATAATTTTTTATGATGTCTTTTAAACGTAAACGAAATTGCTGATTTACAATAATATTTTGGTTACTTAAAAATTTTGCCAAGGCTAAATTTGCGGCAAACTTCATAAATTCGGCTGGCTGTATTCCAAACTTTCCAAATCTGTACCACGAATGACTTCCTTTTACTTCCCTACCTAAAAACAACACTAAAATATTTGCTAAAATAAAAAATGCATAAAATCCATAAGCAAAGGCGGTAAAAAAATTTGCATCAATTACTAAAATACTAAAAGCTATTATTGCTGCTCCGGCTATCCAAATTAATTGCATACCATATTTTTGAGATGTATCAAAAATATTTTTATGCTCTTCGTTATACACAGCAGCGTAAATATTTAACCACCCCATAACCACCAACATAACGTATACCAATAACACTAGCCTGTCTACACCATAAAAAATATTATTCTCTCTCCTTGCCATTAGTGAAATCCGGTTGATAATAAATTTTTACCATTAATTAAGTCGGCTGCCATAACTCTTTTTTCTAAATCTACCCGTGTTGTTTTTCCTTTTAAATATTTTTCCATCATCAAAGATACAATTGGGGCACTTGTTACTCCTCCAAATCCTGCATTTTCGACAATGCAGGCCATTGCAATTTTTGGATTATCGCGTGGAGCAAAGGCTAAAAAAACTGCGTGAGACTGCCCATGAGGATTTTGCGCCGTACCTGTTTTTCCGCAGACAATTACATCTTGGATTCTGGATGCATAAGCTGTGCCTCCTGGCTCCATTGCACCTTGCATACCATCAATTACATTTGTGTATGCCTCTTGGTTTTGAACGCCCACATAATGTTTTTGTTTAAATTTATTATCTAGTTGCTTATCGTTTCCAACTCCTTTTACAGAATGTGGGGTATAATAAAATCCGCGATTTGCAATAGCTGCCACCACATTTGCCATTTGAAGGGGCACCAACGTTAATTCGGCCTGACCAATACCTAAAGAAACAATAGTATTACTTCGCCACCCGTTTTTACCGAAAACTTTGTTATAATATTCAACTGAAGGAACATTACCGGGTTTATCATAAGGTAAATCAGTACCTAATCGGGTTCCAGGACCAAATGATTTTACCATATCGCGCCAATGATTATAACCATCAATAAAATTCGGATATTTTTTCTGATCTGTAATCTCTCTAAAAACATAGCTATAATAGGAGTTACAAGACACCGCTATTGATCCTGGCATGCTTTTACCTCCTCCATGAGGGTGGCATTTTGGTTTGCCTCCCATCGGCGGATATCCCATCTGACAGGGGAAAACAGTGTTACGATTAATTAAACCATCATTCTGAGCAATTAACGCATCAATTAATTTGAATATTGAGCCTGGTGGATACATGGCTGTTAAGGCTCGGTTAAACAAAGGTCTGTTTAAACTGTCATAATATAATTTTGTAAAATTTTTAGACCGTTCTTTACCGCCAACTAACAAATTAGGATCGTAATTTGGGCCTGATATTAAACACAATATTTCGCCAGTTGATGGTTCGATAGCTACTACAGCTCCTTTTTTTCCTTGCATTAGTCTCTCACCATACTCCTGCAAATCCATATCAATACTGCAATATAAGGGCTGGCCAGGGATTGCCAACGTATCGTATTTACCATCCATATAACGCCCAATAATTTTATTGTGCACATCGGTTATAGCAATTTGTGTACCCTTTTTACCTCTCAACACTTCCTCATAACTCCTCTCTAAGCCTGATATACCAATATAATCACCCTCTTTATAATAAATATCGTTTTCGGCTTTTTGCTTACTAACCTCGCCTACGTAACCGAGTAAATGTGCAGCTATTGGCCTGGGATATTTTCTGACTGTACGTTTTTGAACAAAAAAACCTTTAAACCTATAGAGTTTCTCTTGGAGTGAAGCATAGGTTTTAGCTGACATTTGTTTTTCGAAAACACTTTCTTTACGCGGGGAATTTGGCGCCTGACAAGCTTTTTTAATTCGTTTTAAATACTCTTGTTTGGTTATTTGCAAAACTTCGCAAACCCCCATGGTATCGCAGCCTTTAGTTTCTCGTGGAATAACCATTAAATCATAAGATGGCGCGTTAAACACCAATAATTTTCCATTTCGGTCATAAATATATCCTCTAACCGGATATTCCGTCATATAACGAAAAGCATTTTTTTCTGCATCTAATTTATACTGATCGTTTATTACCTGAATGTAAAATAAGCGACACAAATAAATTAAAACAATTAAACAAAAAAATCCGCCAATAATTAGCTTTCTGTTTTGAAGCTGCGAATTTTTACTCATAATTATTTACGATTTGTATAGAACAAAAACTGAATTAAATATATTAAAACAAATGTTCCAATACTGCTTAAAAATACTCTAAAAAAAGTTCTGAAAAATTCATTAAATCTGAAGACCTCCAAATAAAAAAAGAAAAAGTGATGTACGAGAATTAATAATCCGGCATAACTTAAAAACCAAGCCAGTCCCATGTCATTTACTGTTGGCTTTACACCAAGGTCATATCCATCGCGAGGAGAAATAAACTTAAGAATATAGTATCTGCTAAAACCCATAATAGTGCAGGCAGAGGCATGTAAACCAGATGAGTCATAAAAATAATCTATACAAACTCCTACAAAAAACGAAATAAACAAAACGCTTAATCGCGAAAACTCAAATGGTAAAAGAATAATAATTAACACATAAGGTAATAGTATTACATAGCTTGAAAGGTTAATGTTTTGTATAATTAAAACCTGAACCAAAATCAGCAATAAAAACTTAAAAATATTTTTAATTATATCAGTCGTCAATTTGTTTTTGTGTTTTGTTTTCTAAAGAGTCGCGTTCGGTTTTAAATTTATTTTTAATAATATAAACATGATTTACTTTTTTAAGATCTGCACTTAATTTAATTTTTGCAGTATAAAAACTTTCATTTTGACGGCGTTCAAAATCTTCAACAACACCAACCATAATGCCTTCAGGAAAAATTCCTGATAACTCGCTTGTTATGACGGTATCTCCTTTTTTTATTTTTGCATGAGTGGGTATATCAGTTAAATAACAAAAGCGATAATCTTTACCGTCCCAAATTAACGGACCATAACTTCCATCCTTTTTTAATTGACAATTAACCCGAACATCTTTATGCAAAATACTCATAGCACTTGCAAAGTTGGAAGAGGTATTATTTACAATTCCAACTATACCATCTCCGGACATTATAGCCATGTCTTGCTTTACGCCTTGCAGCGAACCAACATTTAATGTTAAAAAATTTCGTCTTTTGTTTACTGTTGAATTTACAACTTTAGCACTCATAAAAGAATATTGTTGTTTATAAAGTGTATCATTCTTTACAAACTCTTTTAATGGTATTATGGAATAATTTGATTTTAATGAATTTCTTAATAATGAATTTTCAAGTGCAAGTCTGTCATTTTCTTGTTTTAAAGAAAAATAATCTCTGGTGTTTGAGGCAGCAACATACAAATTAGCAACCGCTTGATTTGAAGAATTTAAAACTTGGGAGCCCTGGAAACCATTATGGTTTAACATTAACCAAACACAAATCATTTGTAAACACAAAAAAACAATAACAAAATGATGTTTTAATACAAATGCAACTAGATTTCTCACGTTTAATTTTAATAGATAACGAAATAATTATTTCGATACATAAAGCTAAGTCAGGACCGATTAATTACTTAATAAGAAACGGAAATTTATGAACATTTTCAAGTGCAATTCCGGTACCTCTGGCAACAGCTCTAAGAGGGTCTTCGCAAACATGCACAGGCAACTTTGTTTTCATGGATATACGTCTATCTAAACCTCTAAGTAACGAGCCTCCTCCGGCCATAAAAATCCCCTTACGGTAAATATCTGCAGCTAACTCAGGTGGTGTCATTTCGAGGGCATTTAAAATAGCTTCCTCAATTTTCGAAATTGATTTATCTAAACAATGTGCAATTTCCACATAAGATATATAAACTTCTTTTGGGATACCACTCATTAAATCCCTCCCTTGAACAGCAAAGTCAGTTGGAGGATTGTCAATTTCGGTCATAGCAGCACCTACTTCAATTTTCACACGTTCAGCGCTTCGTTCTCCTATTAAAATATTATGTTGACGACGCATATACTCTTCAATATTGGCGTTAAAATCGTCACCGGCAATTCGAATGGATTTATCACAAACAATACCTCCAAGCGCAATTACCGCAATTTCAGATGTACCGCCACCAATGTCTATAATCATATTACCCATTGGTTCTTCAACGTCAATGCCCATACCTATTGCAGCTGCCATAGGTTCATGAATCATATATACTTCTTTGGCACCAGCGTGTTCGGCGCTGTCTCTAACGGCACGTTTCTCAACTTCTGTAATTCCACTAGGTATACAAATAACCATTCTTAGTGAGGGTTTAAAAAAACGACTACCCGAGTTAATCATTTTAATCATCCCCTTAATCATTTCCTCAGCTGCCTGAAAGTCGGCAATTACTCCATCTTTTAAAGGACGTATTGTTTTAATATTTTCATGCGTTTTGCCATGCATCATCTGAGCTTGCCTGCCAACTGCTATTACCCTTCCTGTTGTTCTGTCAACAGCAACAATGCTTGGCTCGTCTACAACAACTTTATCATTATGAATAATAATTGTGTTTGCTGTTCCGAGGTCAATTGCAATATCTTGAGTTAAAAAATCGAATAAAGCCATATAAATCCACTATTGTGATGTAAAGTTATAAAATAAGAAATCTACTTGTTAGTTAAATATATCAAATGTTAGAAAGATTTAAAAAATAATTCAACCTTCTATATTTTAATATAACACTTGCAAAATATGTGAAAGTCAACTGGGCAAATTACATATTAATATCCCAAAATTTTAAGCATGCTTTTATAACTCTGCTCTTTTGCAAATAAGCGGGTTGTAATTTTACCATCTTCGTCCCTATCAATTAAAACATGCTTAGGTGCCGGGATTAAGCAATGCTGAGTTCCTCCATAACCGCTTAATGCCTCTTGGTAAGCACCGGTATGAAAAAAACCTATATACTGAGGTTGTTTTTGATTTTTTTCAATTATTGGCATAAATACCTGATTAGTATGAGCCTCTGTATTGTAATAATCCATACTATCGCAAGTCATACCTCCTAAATTTACAGGACCATAGGGCTTATCCCAATTATTGATTGCTAACAATATAAAACGCTGATTTATACCCCAAGTATCAGGTAGCGTAGTAATAAAACTACTATCAATAAAATACCAAGTTTCGCGATCGTTTTGTTGCTTTTGATCTACCACAGAGTACAAAGATGCACCACTTTCTCCTACTGTAAATGATCCGAATTCGGTGAAAATATTTGGTTCAGGAATATCGTTTTGATCACAAAATGTTTTTATTTGAGCCACTATTTCTTCAATCATATATTCGTAATCATAGTCAAAACCCAAAGAAGTTCGGATTGGCATACCACCACCAATATTTAACGAATCGAGCGTAGGACAAATAGCTCTTAATTCTTTATATACATTTAAACATTTATTTAATTCCGTCCAGTAATAAATAGTGTCTTTTATACCGGTATTAATAAAAAAATGCAATAATTTTAAACTAAACTTTGAGTTGTTTTTGATTTTTTCTTTGTACAAATTAATTATTTCACTGCTCCTGATTCCAAGACGGGATGTGTAAAAAGTAAAAGAAGGTTCTTCTTCTGTACTTATTCTTATCCCAAGATTTACATTATTAACTTTACAATTTTTTTTGTAATAATCTATTTCATCTAAATGATCAAGTACTGGTATAACATTAAACCCATCGTTAATTAACTCTGTAATATTTTGTTTGTAATTTGAGCGTTTATAACCATTACAAATAATATATGTATTTTTGTCTAAGGCCTTTTTTTGAAACTGTTCTTTGATAATATTTAAATCAAATGCTGATGAAGTTTCAATATGAACATCGTTTTTTAACACTTCATCAAGTACAAAACTAAAATGAGAACTTTTAGTACAATAACAAAATACATATTTACCCTTGTAATCTACTTTTGCCATTGCAACATTAAACATACGCTTGGCTTTTTGAATCTGAGAGCTAATTTTAGGTAAATAACTAATTCTCAAAGGTGTTCCGTATTGTTTAATAATATCCATTAATGGTATATCGTTAAAATAAAGTTCATTATCAACAACATCAAACCCTTCTTGCGGGAAGTTAAATGTTTGATTTATTAGCGTGGAATATTGATTATTCATGTTAATGTAAGTTAGTTACATGGTTTAAAATTTATTAAAGTAAGTTAGTTACTTGTTGCAAAAATAAAGCTAATTATTAATATAAAGTTATAATATATGATAAAACCTATTAAAATAATTGAGGTAAAAAGTGAGATTGGAGCAGGCACTCGTGGCGCAAGCATGGGGGTTGATGCCATTAAAATTGCTGCGTTAGACTTCGGAAGTGCTTTTTTTAAACGCTATAAATCTGTTGAGATACCTAATGAAAACAACCTGCTACTTGAACCTGTTGTTCATGATTATGCTAAAAGAATAAAAGGCGTTTACAGTCTAAACGATAGAATAGCTAAAGAAATTCAAAAAACACTTAAGGCCGATCAAGTGCCAATAGTGCTAGCCGGAGACCATAGTTCTGCTCTAGGCACCATAAGCGGAATAAGAATGGCCTACCCTGATAAGAAACTCGGAGTTATCTGGATAGACGCTCATGCCGACCTTCATAGCCCCTACACTACACCCAGTGGTAATATGCACGGCATGCCACTTTGCTGTGTTTTAAATGAAGATAACCGCGATAGACAGCAAAATAAACCGGATGACGAAACGATTGAATACTGGGAAAAACTTAAAAATTTAGGTGGAATTTGTCCTAAAATAAACTATTCTGACCTTGTTTTTATTGCCTTACGCGATTTTGAATCACAGGAAGACTATCTAATTAAGAAAAATAAAGTTCGGGTATTTAATTTACAAGAAATTAGAAAAAAAGCAGTTGAAAGGGTGGCCATTGAATCTTTAAACTATTTAGATCATTGCGACCTCATTTACGTTAGTTTTGATGTTGACAGTATGGATTCTCGAATATCAAGCGGTACAGGCACACCTGTTCCTAACGGAATTACCGAAAAAGAAGCTGGCAATTTAATTTATTACATCATGCGTAGCAAAAAAATCGTGTGTTTTGAAATGGTTGAAATAAACCCAACCCTTGATAAAGAAAACTTAATGGCTGAAAACGCATTTGAAATTTTACAAAAAACAACAAACCAATTAAGTAACGATTTTTAATTTATAATTAGTTTTTTATTACATCTTAAACCCGACTCAGTTATAATAGTTAAATTATAAAACCCCTTGCTTAAGCAAGAAATATCTGCCGTATGGTTTATTAATTTTATTTGTGTTGAGTAGCCTAATCCATCTGTTATTAAAGCAGATGTAATACCCAAACTAGTTTCAATATTTATTTTATTATTCGCTGGATTTGGAAACACGTTAATTTGAGAAGCTAATTCTAACTCTTTTAACGACATGCTTTCGCAATTAAGCTTATTAATATAATCCCATAAATTATTATCAAAATTTGAAAGCGCAGAAGCCACATTTTCAGCAGAATTTCCTTGCCTGATGATTACCAATTTTTTACTTGGTACGATGTAAATTTTTTGATCATTTTTACCCAATGCTGCAAATAAATCAGCCGGTGCATTCGGAATCAAATATCCAGGCAAAACAATTTGCGACCCCGGAACCATTAAACTTGATTTACCATTTAACCACCATAAATAACCGTATGCCAGATTAAGATTTTGAGATGTATTTACCATACTTTTAAAATAAACAGTATCCTTCATTAGCGTATCATTAGCCCAAATACCTTTATTTAAAATTAATAATCCATATCTAGCCATACCTCTGGCTTTGCTGTAATACATCTGATTGTACCAAAAACCATCCATGCCAATTTTAGTTTTTACCCAACTCGTTGTAAGTGAATTATAAGATAAACCTGCTGCATTACTTACTACATCCTGATTTTTTTTATAGGCTCCTGTATGATAGGCCCATCTGGTGCCTGCATCTGCTAAATAAGTCAAACACGATTTTGATGTATCTTCATTTGTACATGGTAACATTGGCGAATCGTTTAAACCACTTGTCATTTGTAACAAATTTTTAACCGTAATTAAATTTTCTTTTATCAATGGAGCAGAAGACCAACCCGCGCCAATATATTGCGATACTTTGTTATTTATATTTATTAATCCTTTTTGCTGAGCGAGCCCAACTAAAAAAGCTGTTAAACTTTTTCCTACCGAAGCCCAATAAAAAGAGGAGTCCGCAGTATATGTACCAAAATACTTTTCTAGTACTATTTTTCCGTTTTTTAAAACTATAAATGACTTTGTGTTTTTTGCCTGCAAATAATTATACAGCGAATCAATTCGAGGCTGGCACCAATTAAGAGCTTGAGGTGATAGCGTATCCCAACTGTTTCCTACAATTGGCGGAAAATATAAATTCTGCGATCTAAAAAATTGAACATTAAATGCAAAAAAAAATATTAAAACATAAATTTCTCTCACAATGCTTTGACGATTAAAACTCATAAAAGTTTAATAAAAAGAATTAATATAATTGTATTTAAATGTAATAGTTATTTATTTTAGTTCCAGTTTTAATATTGTTTTACAATTAATACTCAAAAGATATGTCTTTTATTTTAACCGAAAAAAAACACAACGTTTTAATTTTAAAATTAAATCGCCCCGATAAATTTAACAGCTTTAACCGCGAAATGGCATTACAACTAATTGCCGAATTAGATAAAGCCGAAATTGACAAAACTATTAGAGCCATTATTATAACAGGCGAAGGAAAAGCTTTTTGCGCCGGGCAGGATTTAGCAGAAGCAATAGATACAAAGGGACCGGGAATAAAAAAAATTGTTGAAGAACATTACAACCCAATTATTTTAAAAATAAGAGCCATAGAAAAACCAATAATAGCAGCGGTAAATGGAGTAGCTGCAGGTGCGGGCGCCAATATTGCGTTGGCATGCGATATTGTTTTGGCTGCTAAATCGGCTAGTTTCATACAAGCATTTAGTAAGATAGGTTTAATACCCGATAGTGGCGGCACTTTTACATTACCTCGTTTGGTTGGTTTTCAACTAGCTAGTGCGCTAATGATAACAGGTGATAAACTAACTGCAGAAGATGCAAAAGGTTTTGGAATGGTTTATAAAACATTTGAAGATGCTGATTTACAAGAAAAATCTTTTGAATTTGCAAATAACATAGCTGCCATGCCAACACTGGCTATTGGTTTTACTAAACGTTTGTTAAATGCAAGTGCAACTAATAATTTGCAACAACAATTAGCTCTTGAAGGCGAAATGCAAGTTCAGGCTGCTAACAGTTATGATTATAACGAAGGAGTAAACGCTTTTTTAGAAAAAAGAAAACCCAATTTTAAAGGAGAATAATTTAGTTTAAAATTATTTTTTTAACCAACTGCTATACATCAA
>CANFQR010000025.1 GCA_947449125.1 Bacteroidota bacterium
AACACTTGTATGGTTATAAAGATAAATTAAACCTATCAGCATAAATAGAGAACCAAACAAGGTATAAACAAAAAACTTGAAAGTAATTGCTCCTCTATTTTCACCTCCCCAAAACAAACAAATAAAATAAATTGGAATTAGAGCTAATTCCCAAAACACATAAAAGAGGAAGCCGTCATTTGCTGTAAATACTCCTATTAGCGCCATTTGCATCAATAAAATCAAGGCATAAAAACTATTGGAATTATTATATTGGTTTTTAAATGACGATAAAATAATTAAAGGCACTAAAAAGGTGGTAAGTAAAACCATCAACAAACCCATGCCATCAATTGCTAATGAAAAATTTATGCCTAATGATTTTACCCAGGAATGATTAAAAGACAGCGCATCGTGCCCTGGATTATGCTTAAACATAAAAAATGATCCTAAGGCAATACAAAATTCAATAACAGAAAGTGTAAGTGCTATGTTTCGTGCAAAACTTCCTTTCAAGAAAAAAACCAAAATGCCTGAGAGCAACGGGAATAAAATTAATAAAACTGTTAACATAAATTTCTAAAATCGAATTAAATTATAAACGTTAATAATAAAACAAGCACAATACCTAATACCATGCTTATCACATAAAACCCAATATTACCGCGTTGTATGAGTCTTACCCCTGACCCCATAAATTTCACAGAACTACCAACACCATTAACAATACCGTCTATTATTTGAATATCAATAAATTTGTGAAAAACCAAAGACAAAACATCTAACGGCCTTCTAATAACCGCATCATAAATCTCATCAATAAAATATTTATTATATATAAGTTTTTGCAACGGCTTCATCTGATCTTCTTTTTCTGCAGGCAATACTTTGTTTTTAACAAACAATAAATATGTAAAATAAATTACAGTTGTAGCTGCCGCTACCGCAAGCCCCATTAAAACCCACTCTTTATCGTGGCTTAATGTGCTTGGGTTTTTCCGAATAATCACACTTTCTAAATTATGGCTCATCCAATTAGGTAAATGCCAAAACTCAGGTAAACCAAGCAAACCTCCAAATACAGAAAAAACAGCTAAAACAATTAAAGGAAAAGTCATTGATGCAGGCGATTCATGCAAATGATGCTCTTGTTCATGTGTACCTCTAAACTTACCAAAAAAAGTAAGAAATATTAATCTGAACATATAAAAAGCAGTCAGCATTGAAGCTATCATTCCCAAAAGCCATAATGTTTTACTATGTTCGTATGTATGTGCTAAAATTTCGTCCTTACTAAAAAACCCACTAAAAGGTGGCAAACCGCTTATTGCAATTGTTCCCAGCAACATGGTTACATATGTGATTTTTATTTTGCCGCTTAAGCCTCCCATTTTTCTTATATCCTGTTCTCCACCCATAGCATGTATCACAGAACCTGCACCTAAAAACAATAAGGCTTTAAAAAAGGCATGTGTTGTTACATGAAAAACCGCAGAGCTGTATGCTCCAACACCTAAACCCAAAAACATTAAACCTAATTGAGAAACAGTAGAATAGGCCAAAATCTTCTTGATATCGTTTTGGAATAACCCTATTGTAGCGGCGAACAAAGCAGTAACAACACCAACTACAGCAACAGTTTCACTGGCTACTTCACTAATTGAATAAAAAACATTAGATCGAACCACCATATAAATACCCGCAGTTACCATTGTAGCAGCATGTATTAATGCTGATACTGGTGTTGGTCCGGCCATGGCATCAGGCAGCCATGTGTAAAGTGGAATTTGAGCACTTTTCCCCATAGCACCAATAAATAACAATAAAGCTATAGTCGTTATTACACCCGTTTGAACTGTTCCAGCTTTCTGAAATATTTCATTATATGAAACGCTACCAAACGTAAGAAAAACTAAAATTATCCCTAACAAAAACCCCAAATCACCTATACGATTCATTACAAAAGCTTTTCTGGCCGCATTATTATATGCGTTATTTTTAAACCAAAAACCTATCAATAAATATGAACATAAACCAACACCTTCCCAACCCACAAACATAATTAAGTAGTTATTACCTAAAACAAGCAACAACATAAAAAAGACAAACAAGTTTAGATAAGTAAAAAATCTTGAAAAGCCTTCATCATGAGACATGTACCCAATAGAATACACATGAATTAAAAATCCTATACCGGTAATTATTAATAAAAACAAAGACGATAATGGGTCAACTAAAAACTCAAATGGAATTTGAAGTGTTCCGGAATTAATCCATGAAAATAATACTACAATTTGAGATTTTACATTTGAATAATTTAACTCATTAAAAATTAATGCTGCTAAAATAAAAGATAAAAATAGAGCAGAAGACGCGATAACTCCACTTAAATTTTTGTTTAACTTTTTTCCAAAAAATCCATTTATTAAAAAACCTATTAACGGGAATAAAGGGACTAAACCTACTAACTTAATCATAAACAAAATTTAATTTTTTAAATTACTTAATAAATCTGTATCAATGCTTTTTACATTTCTGTAAATCATACTCAATATTGCTAAACCAACAGCTACCTCTGCTGCTGCAACAGCCATAATAAAAAAAACAAAAACCTGGCCGTTAGCATCGCTATGCAATGTACTAAAGGCTACTAATAATAAGTTAACAGCGTTTAACATTAATTCAATACACATAAAAATTATTATCGAATTACGACGGGCCATAACTCCAACTGCACCAATAATAAATAAAACCGTGCTTAGTAGTAAATAATAATTTATTGAAATTCCGTTTATCATTTTTTTATTTTTAATTACTTAATTTCTTTCTTTCCTATCATAATTGAGCCAACTAAAGCGGCAAGCAATAATATACTGGCTATTTCAAATGGAAACAAAAACTCTGTGAATAATACTTTTCCTAAATTTTTTACTAATCCTATTTGTGAAGAACCATAAGAATTCAAACCTAACTGCTCACTTCCTTTTAAAGAACCGACCAATACAAACAACATCATGCCACCTGCAACACCAGCTATTATTTTTGTTAACCAAGTTTTTTGTGGTTCGCTATCTTGATTTAAATTCATTAGCATAATAACAAACAAGAAAAGAACCATAATGGCCCCTGCATAAACAACAATATGAACCACTGCTAAAAATTGAGCATTTAATAATAAATAATGCCCCGCTATACAAAAAAAAGTTAGCACTAAATATAAAACACTATTTACCGGATTTCGGCTAAAAACCACCATTAATCCAAACATAATAGACAGGAAAGATAATATCCCAAAAATCCATTGTGTAATTGTATATCCTAACATAAGTTCTGTAAAAATTTTAATGTTTGTTTATTTTCTTTTCCTGCCAAACAGAATTGTGTTTAAGTCCTGGCAACTTTTTAAACTCTTCTACTTCAGTTGTTTGACGTTTTGAAACATCTATTCGTTTATCAATTTTTTCAACAAGTTTGTTTTTCCCATATACAAAATCTTCTCTTTCATATTCTGTCTCAACCAACCTATCCGTTAAAAAAATTGCTTCTTTAGGACAAGCTTCTTCGCATAAACCACAAAATATGCAACGCAACATATTTATCTCATATGTCTTTGCGTATTTTTCTTCTCTATATAAATTCTCTTCCCCTTTTTTTCTTTCCGCGCTTTCCATGGTGATCGCCTCTGCAGGGCAAGCAACAGCGCATAAACCACAAGCCGTACATCTTTCAGCACCATTTTCGTCACGCTTCAAAACATGCCATCCTCGGTAAACAGCTGCCCTTGGTCTTGTTTCTTCTGGATATTTTACGGTAGCCCTACGTTTAAATAAATGACTGCCTGTAATTAACATCCCCTTTACTATTCCAGGTAAATAAAGCTTTTCCATTGAGGATTGCTCTTTATTTGAAACTACTTTACTTCTATTAGTTAATTGCATTATTATTTTAATTTAATAAGTAATATGTCCTCTTAAAAATTCAACAACTACTGTAATTCCCAAATTTAAAAGAGAAAGCGGTAGTAAAATCTTCCATCCCAAATTCATTAATTGATCGTAACGAAAACGAGGTAGCGTCCATCTGATCCACATGAATACTGAAATAAATATGGCAATTTTTGTAAAAAAAGCTAAAAACCCAATAAGAGCAATCCATACTGAACCATCTTGAAAACCAAGTGCTGCATACAATTCATGAGACCACGGGAAATTATATCCTCCAAAATAAAAAGCGCTCATAATTGCAGAAGAAACAAACATATTAATGTACTCTGCAAATAAAAACAACCCTAATTTCATTGATGAATATTCAGTATGATATCCGCCAACCAATTCGGCTTCACATTCTGGTAAATCAAAGGGTGCACGATTTGTTTCTGCCAAAGCGCAAACAAAAAATATAATAAACCCCAAAGGCTGCCAAACTATATTGGCAAGGCCGGCATCTTGTTGTTCAACTATTTCTCGTAAACTTAAGGTTCCTCCTGAAGAAATAATCAAAGCAATAACCGCAATACCCATTGCAATTTCATAACTTATCATTTGGCTTGATGCACGAATTGCTCCAAGTAAAGCATATTTGTTATTTGATGCCCAACCACCTATCATGATACCATAAACACCAATAGAAACAACACCAAAAAGGTATAACACCCCTATATTTATGTCGGTAATTTGAATAGCATATATTTTACCGCCTATTGAAACATCCTTACACCAAGGGATGACAACCCCTGTCATTAATGCTGTTAACATAAATAAACTTGGACCAAGAACAAACAAAAACCGATTGGAAACATTTGGGATTATCTCTTCTTTAAAAAACATTTTTCCGCCGTCTGCTAATGGTTGAAGTAAACCAAAAGGGCCTGCCCTATCAGGGCCTACACGATCCTGTAACAATGCCGAAAATTTTCGTTCCCATAGTGTGGAATATGCAGCAACAGCAAGCGATATTACGAATACAATTGCGCACAAAATAAATTTATAAATAATAAACGTTAACATGTTTTGTTTTCTTTATCAAGGTTTTTTATCAATTGGCATAAATCCTAAAGCTTTTTGCTGCTTCATGATTTGCACTTTTAATTCGTTTAAATGTTGGTAGTGATTTTGAGAAATAACCGAGTTTCTATTAATAGGAGATGGGCCTTCTATTACCCAATCACTTTTTTTCTTGTGATCGTACCTACAAGAATTACAAATAAATTCTTCTACTTCGTCCCATTGATCTTTACGGGCGGTAACCCTAACAACCTCTTCTCCTTTTAACCAAACCCTAGTTTTACCAGAACATTTATCACAACTACGATTTGCATCTACCGGTTTAGTAAACCAAACTCGCTGTTTAAATCTGAAGGTTTTATCCGTTAATGCCCCTACGGGACAAACATCAATCACATTTCCTGAAAAATCATTATCAATAAAATTTTCAATATATGTAGAGATTTCAGCTGCATCACCACGGGAAATAACACCATGAACGCGATTGTTTGTAATCTGATCGGCCGTTTTTACACAGCGATAACATAAAATGCAACGATTCATGTGCAACTTTATTTTATCACCAATATCAATCATTTCGTATTCGCGACGTTTAAATTCATACCTCGTTTTCGAAGAACCATTTTCATAGCCTAAATCTTGTAATTTGCATTCTCCAGCTTGGTCGCAAACAGGGCAATCTAATGGATGATTAATTAATAAAAATTCCACAACTCCTTTTCTTGCCTCTAAAACATCAGGGTTAATGAAATTTTCAACTACCATTCCGTCCATAACCTCTGTTCTGCATGAAGCCACTGGCTTAGGCATAGGGTTTGGATTGGCGGAACTGCCTTGGGTAACTTTAACAATACAAGTACGGCAATATCCCCCGCTAGTTTTTAATTTTGAGTAATAACACATAGCCGGTGGTGCTACCTCCGGACCAATCATACGTGCTGCTTGAAGGATAGTTGTTCCTTTTGGCACATCAATTTCTATTCCATCTATTGTTACTTTCATTGTTTAATGTTTTCGTTAAGAAACAAGTTTATTTAATCTATTATAATGGCTTATGTCCACAAATTTTTTCTTTCTTGCTATCTCAATAAATTCATCCTTAAAATGTCTTATTGCAGCTGCAACAGGCCATGCGGCAGCTTCGCCTAAAGGGCAGATTGTTTTTCCTTCTATTTTACTTTGAATATCCCAAAGTAAATCAACGTCACTTTCATTTGCTGTGCCATTCAAAAACTTCTTTAGTATTTTCTCTATCCAACCAGTCCCCTCTCTACATGGTGAGCATTGTCCGCATGACTCATGATGATAAAAGCGAGAAAAAGTGAACAGGTTTTTTACAATACTTGTATCTTCGTCCATTACAATAAAACCACCTGAACCTAACATCGTTCCGGTTTGAAAACCACCATCTGAAAGACTTTCATAAGTCATTAATCGCGGTTCGCCTTTAGCTGTCTTCAAAATTAAATCTGTTGGTAATATCGGAACGGATGATCCTCCGGCAACTACAGCTTTTAGCTTTTTACCATTGCGAATCCCCCCACAGTATTCATCATTATATATAAAATCTTCAACTGTTATACCTAATTCTATTTCATAAACTCCAGGCTTGTTAATGTGTCCGGAAGCCGAAATTAATTTTGTTCCGGTTGATTTTCCAACACCTATTTTTGCGTATTCCTCGCCTCCCATATTTACAATAGGACATACAGCTGCAATAGTTTCCACATTATTTACTACTGTAGGACAACCCCACAACCCTGCAACCGCTGGAAAGGGCGGTTTAATTCGAGGATTGCCTCGTTTACCTTCTAATGATTCTAACAGCGCTGTTTCTTCTCCGCAAATATATGCGCCACCACCAACCTGAACGTAACAATCATGTGAAAAGCCAGCACCTAAAATGTTTTGACCCAACCAACCTGCAGCGTATGCCTCTGCAATAGCTGCTTCTAAAATTCTTGCTACATAAAAATACTCTCCTCTTATATAGATGTAAGAGGTTTTTGCTCCTAATGCATAAGAAGATGTAATCATTCCCTCTATTAATGCGTGAGGGATTTTTTCCATCAAATAACGATCCTTAAATGTTCCTGGCTCCGATTCGTCTGCATTGCAAACCAAATAACGAGGAACTCCTTCCGGTTTGGCTAAAAAACTCCATTTCATTCCTGTTGGAAAACCAGCTCCCCCCCTTCCACGCAAACCAGACTTTTTTACTTCATCTGTAACTTGATCAGGAGTCATTGTTTTTAATGCTTTTTCTACTGAAGCATAACCCCCATGCGCACGATAAACATCTAATGTATGAATATTAGGAACTTTATCGTTATGTATTAATAATTTTCTGCCCATAAGCCTCTCACCTCAACTCCTTTAATTTTTATAAAGAAATATTGGATTTGTTTTTTATAGTGTGTTTTTATAATCTAAATCTGTATAACTTCTTAATTTCCCTTCGGTTTTATAATTTTCCAAAATAGCATCTACTTTTTCATACGTTAGATTTTCGTGGTAACTGGCTCCGCACTGCAACATAGGTGCAGATCCACAAGAACCTAAACACTCAGCTACTTTTAAAGTAAACATGCCATCTTTTGATGTCTCTCCAACTCTTATGTCTAATTTTTTTTCAATGTAATTCACTATGTCTTCTGCACCATTTAACCAACAAGAACTTGTTTGACATACCTCCAGAACACATTTTCCAACAGGTTTTAGATTAAACATTGTGTAAAATGAAGCAACTTCAAAAACTTCTATTGGTTTTATTTTTAAAACAGAAGCTACATAATCCATAGTCTCTGGACTGAGCCACCCTCCAAATTCAGCCTGTGCAACATGTAAAACAGGCAATAAAGCAGATTTTTGTTTCCCTTCAGGATATCGTGAAATTATCTTTTGAACAATCTGAATTGCTTCATCACTAAACTTAATTTCTGCTCGTTTAGTTTTATCAAAATCTTGCGTACCGTGTATTTGTGATCCCATTTAACGACTATAATTTTTTATTCAACATTATTTATGCATCCAATTCGCCGGCAATAACATTCATGCTACTCATTGTAATAATTGCATCGGACAACATAATTCCCTTTACCATTTCGGGATAAGCTTGGTAATAAATAAAGCAAGGTCTTCTAAAATGCAAACGATAAGGCGTTCTTCCACCATCACTTACTAAATAAAAACCTAGTTCACCATTTCCTCCCTCGACGCTATGGTAAACCTCTCCTTTAGGAACTTCTGTTTCTCCCATCACGATTTTAAAATGATAAATTAAAGCCTCCATATTATTATAAACCTCCTCTTTAGGCGGTAAATAAAATTCAGGAACATCTGCATGAAAAGGTTGGTCTTTTGGTATATTTTTTACTGCCTGTTCAATGATTTTTAAACTTTGCCACATTTCTTCTTGGCGCACCATAAAACGATCATAAGTATCGCCACTTTGGCCTATAGGAATAATAAAATCAAAATCCTGATAGGATGAATACGGCGTAGCAACACGAACATCATAATCTATTCCTGCAGCACGCAAATTTGGCCCAGTAAAACTATAATCTAATGCCATTTTAGCACTTATTGGGCCGCAGTTAATAGTGCGGTCCATAAAAATTTTATTTCGTTCTAAAAGATTAGCAAATTCTTTTAATGCTTTAGGATATTCTTTTATAAAATTGTTGATTTTATCCCAAACATCACTGCTCCACTCTCTTTCAAATCCACCAATACGTCCTATATTAGTTGTTAATCGAGAACCACAAATACCCTCATAAATATCATATATTTTTTCTCGCCACTGAAAAATGTATAAAAAACCTGTCATTGCTCCAGTGTCTACACCTACCACTGAATTACAAACCAAATGATCTGCAATTCGAGCCAACTCCATAATTATTACACGCATATAATCTACACGTTTTGGAACCGTGCATCCAATCAATTTTTCAACCGTCATATGCCAACCCATATTGTTAATTGGTGATGAACAATAGTTTAATCGATCGGTAATGGGCGTGATTTGGTTATATGGCCTACGCTCTGCTAATTTTTCAAATGCCCGATGAATATACCCAACAGTTGGTTCAGCTTCATGAATAATTTCGCCGTCCATTTTTAAAATGTTTTGAAAAATTCCATGAGTAGCAGGATGCGTTGGTCCTAGATTTAATATCGAATACTCTTTTTCTATTGTATCTGCGGGAGGTGTAATATGATTTGGTTTTTTACTCATTTTTTTAGCGTTTAATTATTAACGTCCAAACATTTTATCATTTTTGTCATCGCGCGTTTGATCTTCTAGAGGGTATTCTTTTCTCAACGGGAAAATATCCATTTCATCTACATTCAAAATCCTTCTTAAATCAGGATGTCCATTAAATTTAACGCCATAGAAATCGAATGTTTCTCTTTCCATCCAGTTAGCCCCAGGCCACAGACTGGTTACCGAAGGTATTTCAGGTTTATTGATGTCAAAATAAGTTCTAATTCTTACTCTAATATTTTTAGGCATGTTATGTAAATGATAAATTACACCTAACTGCTTTTCATCAGCGGTTTGAAAACCTGTTAAATCAGTTAAGAAATGGAAATTTAATTCCTCATCATTCTTCAAAAAAGCCAACACGTCATATATGTTATCTGTTTTTATTGTAAAAGCTGGAAATTGGTAAGTGAAGTCTGAAGATAAAACAGCTTCAGGAAAGCTAACCCTTAGTGTTTCTTTTAATTTATTAAACTGATTTTCATTCATGTTTTTTATTCTAAACCGTAACTATTTAATAAACGCTTGTATTCATCTGAATTTCGTCTTCTTAGCGACTCGTTTTTTGCCAACTCTTGTATTTTTAAAATACCGTCAATAATCTGTTCTGGTCTTGGGGGGCAACCCGGAACATAAACATCAACAGGAATAATTCTATCTATTCCTTGCAAAACACTATAAGTGTCAAAAATACCTCCACTACTTGCACACGCACCAACAGAAATTACCCACTTTGGCTCTGCCATTTGATCATAAATTTGCCTTAAGGTTGGTCCCATTTTTTTTGC
>CANFQR010000026.1 GCA_947449125.1 Bacteroidota bacterium
ATAATAAAACATGTTCTTTTTGAACTAATTTAATTGGCAACTTCCGTCTTTCCGGCGTTAAATATAGCAACTTGCTGGGCTACATTTTTTGCCAAATCCATAAATGCCAAAGCTTGAGATGTATTTTCTTGCATAACAGCCGGACGGCCTGCGTCAGCAGCTTCACGAACGCTTTGTATTAAAGGTAATTGAGCCAACAAAGGTAATTTTAATTCTTGTGCAAGATTTTTTACCCCATCTTTTCCAAAAATATAATATTTGTTATCCGGCAATTCTGAAGGTGTAAACCACGACATGTTTTCGACTAATCCTAATATTGGCACATTTAAAGCGGGCAACTCAAACAATGCAATTCCTTTACGTGCGTCTGATATAGCCACCTCTTGAGGAGTGCACACTACAACAGCTCCTGTTAAAGGAACCTGACTGCATAAACTTATTTGGATATCACCGGTGCCAGGCGGAAGATCGACGATTAAATAATCCAACTCTCCCCAAACCGTATCATAAAACAACTGTGATAAAGCTTTACTTGCCATTGGCCCTCTCAAAGCAACAACCTGACCTGGCCCTGCCAAAAAGCCAACTGAATTTATTTTAACGCCATAACTTTCTACTGGCGCCATTTTTTTTTGTCCGTTAAACTCTCCAGGTCCTGGCGCATCACGCTCAACGCCAAACATAATATGTTGCGACGGCCCGTAAATATCGGCATCTACCAAACCTACTTTAGCCCCCAAACGAGCTAAACCTAAAGCAAGATTTGCAGCAACAGTACTTTTTCCCACACCACCTTTTCCACTTGCAACAGCAATTATGTTTTTTACATCACGCAGGGTTGTTTCATCTTTTTCTTTTTTAGATGTAACCGTGGCCGTCATGTTTATTTTAACTTTAGCTTCTTTGTCAACATAATGTAAAACGGCATTCATACAAGCATTATGTATCATGTCTTTCATAGGACATGCTGGGGTAGTTAACACAATAGTAAATTCAATGTTTTTACCCTCAATTTTTACATCCTTTACCATATTAAGCGTAACCAAATCCTTTTTTAAGTCAGGATCGTCAACATAACTTAACGCGCTTAAAACCTGTTCAACCGTAATTTCCATAAAATGCTTTTAATATCTCAATACTTAAAATCAAAAATTAATTGATTTTAGTTAACTCTATTGCCCTTTTTTTGTAGTATCTACTATTGCCGATACACCGGTTAAAGTTTCCACTTCTGCAATAGCACTTTTAATAGAATTTGCAATTGAGTCTTGAACTTCTTTAGCCCGTGAATGCATGGTATCTTTGCTTTCGGCAGCCTTTCCGCAAGAAACCAGAATTAATAATAAACCAAATGTAAACAACAAGATAATTTTTTTCATAACTCTAAATTTTGATTGTAAAGATAGGAATAAAAATTCCTCATTATTAAGTGTGACTATTATTTAAAAACAGAAAGGCCCTTGAGCAATGCTCAAGGGCCAATCAGCTAACTAACTAAACACAAACAATTAGTGACCGTGATTTTCTGCAGCAGCAGTTTCAGTAGTTGCAGCAGCAGTTTCAGTAGTTGCAGCAGTTGTATCAACTGTAGCTTCCATAGTTGCAGCAGCAGCTAAAGAATCAGCAACTCTAGCTGAATCAGCTTTACGTTGAGCTTCAGCTTCCATTTTAGCTTTTTCGTCAGCAGAAGGACCACATGCAACAAAAGATGTAGCTAATGCAGCTACTGCGATAATTGAGAATACTTTTTTCATTTTAATTTTTTTATTGGTTAATTTTATATTGATTCCTTTTTTTAAAATTAGTAACCCAAAAAAATAATTTTTTTTTGAAAAAATTCATAAGTGTTTGTTTTTCAGTTAAATAATTTTGTTTTACGTAAATTATATTCTAAACAACTAATCTAATTTTTTATAAAATAATTTTAAAAAGGGTTACTTTTATCGTTTAACAGTATTAATCCAAACAAAGCTCTTATGTCAAAAAGCAAAGTTGCGTTCTCAGACATCGAACTAATTAATGGTTTGCGAAGCGGCAACAACGAACTAATAAGTGTTTTGTATAAAAAATATTATACTGTCGTTCTTAAATTTATTGTAAACAATAGTGGTTCACAAGAAGCCGCACAAGACATTTACCAGGAAACAATAATTGTTTTATATGAAAATGTCCAAAAACCCGAATTCGAATTAAACTGTCAGCTTCAAACCTACATCTATTCTGTAGCCAAAAGATTGTGGCTGAAGCACCTTAAAAAAAATAACAAAACATTTTTATTAAAAGAAGAAGAAGAAGACGATTTGATAGATGTAAGCGAAGAGATGGATGATTATTTGAATAAAGAGGTTGAGTTTGAAAAAATGAATAGGGCCCTTACCGAACTTGGCGAGCCTTGCACCACCTTAATAAAAGATTTTTACGTTCAAAAATTAAGTATGGACGAAATAGCAGAAAAATTTGGGTACACAAATGCAGATAATGCAAAAAACCAAAAGTACAAGTGTTTACAACGATTAAAAAAATATTTTTTTGAAATAGTACCAATTGATAATAATAATAGTGAGAGATATGAGAGTAACAGATTTATTTGATGATTATTTAAACGGGCAATTAAGTGTTGATGAAGTCGCCCAGTTTGAAAATAAATTACAAGAAGACGCTTTATTTTCTGAAGCATTTAACAAACATAAAGTTTTAATAGCAACTTTAAATAAAGCAGAAAAGAGAGCGGCCTTTAAACATAAACTTAAGGCTATACATGCCAATGCATTTGGTAATGATTCCAGAATAATTTCGATAAAAGAAGAAACCACTACCAAACGTTATTTTAAAAGTTTTGCTTTTGCGGCCAGCGTTGCTGTTATAGCAGTATTAAGCACCATTGCTGTTCTAAGTACCGGTGGCTATCTGTTAAAAAAACAAAGCAACCAAATAACAGACTTAATGCGTGAAATAATTAACCTAAAAGTATCTAATGAAGTAATAACCGAAAACTTGGCCAAAGGCAAACACAAAGCTGTTTATGCCCCCGCAAACCTTGAAGGAAGTGCATTTGCCTTAAATAATTTAGGGTATATTATTACAAGTTCGCACATGGTAAAAGGGGCAGATAGTATTTTTATTCAAAATAATTACTTAGACAGAACTCTAGCTAGAGTTGTACTTATTGACCCAAAACTAGATTTGGCAATTTTAAAAATTATTAATTCTGAAATTACTCAAGCCTGGAAAGTTCCATTTGCCATTATTGAAACCCCAACTGATATAGGAGAAAAAGTATACACACTTGGCTACCCAAGAAAAGATATGGTTTACGGCGAAGGTTCATTAAGCTCGCTAAGCGGCTACTCAAACGACACTTCTATGTACCAAATTTCTATACCGGTTAATCCCGGAAACAGCGGTGGACCCTTATTAAACGACCAGGGAAATGTAATTGGCGTTATCAGAGGCAAAATAACAGGAGCAGAAGCCACGGGTTTTGCAATAAAAGCAAACGAAATAGTAAACTCCATTTCCACTTTAGCTGCCGACAGTTTAAAAAACGATTTATTTGCCTTTAATAAAAAACAATCATTAAAAAATCTTAAGAGAACAGAGCAAATTAAACGCATAAACCCATACGTGTTTAATGTATTGGTTTATAAAAGAGACTGATTTTTGTAAAAATTAAAAACAATTTTTTCCAAAAACAGAAAAGCGTAAGCGGCTGAAAGTTAACTTATTGAGACAGAAATAAAAAAATAGTTAACCGGTTATAAAACGTTTAATTAACAAGAAAAACCTCAAATTGCGATTTAGCATTTTTTTTTATCATAATAAATAAAGTTATTAACAATTATATTGTTAGATTTGTACAAAATAATTTAAACATGTTTGAGATCTTAAAACACTTTGAATCAAAATACGGCACCTTAAAGAAAAAAGGGTTGCGAATTGAAGGTTTATCAATGATAGACCCTAAAAGAAAAAAACATGTTATCATGATTAGTAAACCATTTATTTTTGACAACCGTCTGTTGCCTAAAACATATGAAGGCCTAGACATTAAAGCAAAAATAGAAGGTGGCTTACCAAAAGAATTTGCCATAAATAAAGACTCAGCTCAAAAAGAGTATGTTTGGGCGCCAAACAAATTTGAAAAATATGTTGACCGTTGCTCTGAAGAAATCAGAAAACAATTTGGCAACCCAGATATGAGCAGAAAAGATATGCTTGATGCATTAGCTTTTGGAAATTTTGAAGAACACAAAAAGAAAAGTTTACAACTAATGGCCGAGGGAAAAATACCTCCTTTTAAATTAAATTAATATATCTTCTTTACAATAGTAAGTAGCACAATTGTCATAATTAAGGGTTAAACAATTTGTTACTTTGGTTCAAAAAAGTCGGGTGGTTACCGGCTTTTTTGTTTTAATGCTGTTTTTAAATTGCAAAAAAATTATAGCTGCCTCTCCAAGCCAACACTAATCAATAATCTGCAAAAGAGTTCTAAAAGCCGTGTATTTATTTTCAAATTTTATTTTTGATTCGGCTTGTAAACCGGGTGCGTACTCTTTCTGATATTTTTCAATATCTAACATTTCTAAAAATTTATATTGTACAGAATAGGTGTGCCCTTCGTCCTCAACATACAACACTTTTACCAACTGGCTATCAATAAAACAACCTGTTTTCATCACATCTGGAATATGTGTTTCTTTCATCCACTTTAACCATTCGGTGTGAACATCGTCAGAAACATTTACGGTAACATTATATATATACATAAGCAGCCCTAATATAAAAATAATTCTGCTTGCCCGCTTTTCTGTTCAACACTTATTCGTTGGTATAATATTTGTAAATTTACAGTTGTACTTTATACACTATAAGGCCACTTAAAAATGAATACAGATTTTATTGAAGAACTGAGATGGAGAGGATTGCTTCATGACATGATGCCCGGAACAGAAGAACTGTTTAAAAAAGAAATTGTAACTGCATACATTGGCTTTGACCCAACTGCCGACTCATTACACATAGGCAGTTTAGCCCAAATTTTTACGCTTATTCGTTTACAAAAAGCCGGCCACAAGCCAATTGCCTTAATTGGAGGCGCTACCGGCATGGTTGGAGACCCAAGTGGAAAATCGGCCGAGCGAAATTTACTTGACGAAGAAACTCTTAATAAAAATATTAACGGCGTAAAAACACAACTCCAAAAATTTTTAGACTTTAACAGCAGTGCTAATGGTGCCGAATTAGTTAACAACTACGAATGGATGAAAGAATACTCGTTTATACACTTTATTCGTGATGTTGGCAAACACCTAACCGTTAGTTACATGATGGCAAAAGACTCCGTAAAAAACCGTCTCGAAAACGGCATGAGCTTTACAGAATTTAGCTATCAATTATTACAAGCCTATGATTTTTACTATTTATACAAACATAAAAACTGTAAACTACAAATGGGCGGTTCAGACCAATGGGGCAACATTACCAGCGGCACAGAACTTATTCGCAGAAAAATTAACGGAGAGGCGTTTGGCTTAACAACCCAATTAATTAAAAAAGCCGATGGTACCAAATTTGGCAAAACCGAAACCGGAAACATTTGGTTAGACAAAACAAAAACATCGCCATATAAATTTTTTCAGTATTGGATTAATACTAGCGATGAAGATGCCAAAAACTTTATTAAAGTCTTTACTTTTTTACCTCAAAATACTATTAACGACTTAATAAGTGAACACGATAAAGACCCCGGCAAACGCATTTTACAAAAAACATTAACAAAAGAAATTACCTGCATGGTACACAGCGAAGCCGATTACAACTCTGCTCTCGAAACCAGCAACATTTTATTTTCAGGCTCCTTATCTGACCTCGCCGCTTTAAACGAAGAAACATTTTTAGATGTGTTTGACGGCGTGCCCCAAGTTAACATTCACAAAAACGACCTCGCAGCCTCAATGAATGTTGTTGATTTTTTAGCCGAAAAAACTCAAGTACTTCCAAGCAAAAGCGAAGCAAGAAAATTAATTCAAGGCGGTGGCATTAGCATTAATAAAACCAAAATTGAATCAGTCGACCTGATAATTAACTCATCGTTTTTAATTAATAATAAGTACATCCTAATTCAAAAAGGTAAAAAAACTTATTTTTTATGTGTTGTTATTTAATTTATGGCACTTAAGTATACACAGCAACTTAAACTATCTCAAAAATTATTGCCGCAACAAATTCTGTTAATGAAACTGTTGCAACTGCCTGTAATTGCTCTCGAAGAACGAATTAAAGAAGAGCTTGAAACAAACCCGGCATTAGAAGAAGACAACGAAGCTTTAAACGACGACGAATTATTTAGTAACGAAGAATCTGATAACTCCGAAGAAATTGAATTTGACGAACAGGGCGAAATAAAAGAAGACGACAGCAAGACTATTGAAAACGATGTAGTCATGGAAGACTACATGGATGACGAAGCTTTAGATTCTTACAAATACGAAATTTCAAACAAAGGAGCAGACGACGATACCCGCGAATTTATTGTGGTAGAAGGCATAGGGTTTCAAGAACAACTCGAACAACAACTGGGGTTAAAAGACATTACAGAACAAGAATACGCCATTGGCAGTTATTTAATTGGTTGTTTAGACGAAGACGGTTACTTACGGCGAGAAATTGATTTAATTGTTGACGATTTGGCGTTTAACTATAATTTAACCACAACCGTTAACGAAATTGAAAATGTATTAAAACTAATACAAAATTTTGACCCTGCCGGGGTTGGCGCCAGAAATTTACAGGAATGCCTGCTATTGCAACTCGAACGCAAATCCGAAAAAACCAAAGAAATAATTCAGGCCATACATGTTATTAAACATCAAATGGACGAATTTTCTAAAAAACATTACGACAAAATTTTAAAACGTTTACACATTACCGACGAAGAATTAAAAGACATTGTTGATGTGATAAAACACCTTAACCCGCGCCCCGGAAACAGCGATGCTAAAGAAACCAATTTAACCAGTGTAATACCCGATTTTATTATTAGCGTTAACGACGGTGTGCCCGAATTAAGCATAAACGGCCGCAGTTTGCCCGACTTAAAAATTAGTAAAGATTATTATGAAATGTTGCGTGAATACTCTAAAAACAAAGACAAAAGCGCCAAAGAAGCTAGCAATTTTATTAAAGGAAAAATAGAGAGTGCCGAGTGGTTTATAGAGGCCCTGCAACAACGCCACGCTACCCTGGCACTTTGCATGCATGCCATTTTAGATCATCAAAAAGATTATTTTATATCGGGTGATGAGAGTAAGTTAAAACCCATGATTTTAAAAGACATTGCCGGCAAAGTAAATTTAGACCTCTCAACCGTATCGCGTGTAGCTAACAGTAAATATGTGCAAACGCCTTACGGCACGTTTTTACTTAAAACTTTTTTTAGCGAAAGCATGAGTACCGATAGCGGCGAAGAAGTAAGCAGCCGCGAAATAAAAAAAATATTGCAAGACTGCATTGCTGCCGAAGATAAAAAAAACCCGTTTACTGACGATGAACTTTGCAAAGCCTTAAAAGAAAAAGGTTATAACATTGCCCGACGCACCGTTGCCAAATACCGCGAACAGCTAGATATACCGGTAGGAAGAATGCGCAAAGAAATTTAGGGTTTTATAAATAAGCAGCGTTTTTGCTAAGGTTAATTTAAAACGTAAGCCGAAATAATAGGAGTATAATTAAACGTGCTATCAAGTTTTGCAAAACTAAAAATTACCTCAAACACAATGCATAGATAAGCTTAACTAATTTAAAAAATTGAAAACACATTTTCTGTTTTGTAAAAGAAATCTATTTTTTAGAAGGTAGTGCACGAGAAAAAACAAACACCATTCTCTTACTGTCCGCATTATCAAAATTTGTAAGTAATTCTAATCCCTGAGTAAAGCCCATCGAGTTTTGTTTAATAATTTCTACTGTTTCAACTAAAGCATATGCTGAATCTTTAGTCGTTTTTTCGGTGGTTTTTATAACCATATCCATACTTATATTAGCTCCGTTTAAAAATGTATTGGCTTGAGATTGGGCTTTAACTTGAGCAACTCGGTTCATTAAAGCTTCGCTTGGGTATTTTACCTTCTCTAAACTGAGAACCGAGATCAAGTATTGATGGTCGTAATCATCAACTATCTTAACGCCTTCAAAAGGCATAGAACTATACATACGTTTGATAAAATTAGTAAAAACGGTTTTGTCCTCGTTAAAAGATTGGGCATTTATTGTGATTGAAAACATCAACAATAAAAAAGAAATTACAATTACAAATTTTGAAGTAAGCACGTATTTAATTTTGATGAACACAAACATAGTGGTAGTTTAATCTTTTATAACCAAATACTTTCATGATTTAAGAGCGCCCATTTGTAAGAAGTAGCTGTGCCCGGATATTGAGATGGGTTGTAATCTAAGTTTCTTGCATTTATACTGTCGCAAATTTGTTTTTTACTCTGATTATAAAGCACATTTTGATGTGGACCTGATGGAATCCAAATTACATAATCATTCTCAATTTTGTAGGTGAGTTTTTTTCTTCTTTTAGTCAATAGTATAATTTGTTCTTTAGCATGAAGTAATATTCTTTCCCACACACATTCGCAACAATTGCAATTAGTTTTTTGATGCCTCATAATATCGGATGGTTAATGCCTTTATTAATTACTTTCATTTTTACTTTTTATTTTCCCACGGCTGTACAACATATTTACTTATTTTTTCAAGCTTACTTAAAGGTAAAATATGTCGGTATTTTTGCGTGAATGAATATTGATTCGATTGATAGTAAACAAAAATATTCTGGCCAAGAAACTCCTTAAAGAAATATTCAATATTAGGCGCTGGACGAGAATAACCCTCATGCTGAAAAGGAATATTACTGTCATTAAATATACTTTCTATTCCACTGTGGTAAGGCCACTGAAGAAATTGTTGATAAGCATTACCGGAGGAGGTGTTGCATGTCACAAAAGGGTTTCTATACTTCCATCCATCCCGACTTGCACATTGAAAACGCAAAACAGCAGAGGCAGGATACCCAAATTGAAAGTTTAAATCCCAATTCTCATCTTCTTTTGTTTTGCCACTACTTGCTATATTTGATGTTTTATTTTGACCAGTTTCACAACACCTTTTAACATAAATAGTATCCACCTCAGAGATAATCCTAAAATTCAAAAGATAATTGTTGGCTTTTATAAAGAAGTTTTTCAGAGCAACCATTGATATACTGCTTCTTAGTGGTAAACTATCTTTTGCAGTTGGTCTCTGACCCGTGTATTTCACAACATAATAAATAGGTTTATTTATTTTTTCATAATTTATAACATCCTCTTCACCCATTGCAATTGCTGAAACTGTTTTCCAAAAATATTTTTCATAGACATCATAATTTTGATTTGACTTACAATCCACTTCAAAATTTATTAAAAACATATCAGGAGGTAATGGATTATAAGATTCTCCTTTATACGCCACAGGTTCTGAAACTTTTAAAGAGTAATCTATACTTTTTGATAATATTTCTTTACTTACTTTGCATAGATTCATTACAGCTGAATTTTCAGCGTCCTCGTTTAATTTTTGTAATTTAATGTTCATAGCAAAAGTTGAGCCTTTAAATTCCACCTCAACCCCTTTACCCTCGCAAAAACTTGTTAATTTACTGACAGAAACAGTTGCTTTAAGTGTTGATGCATAACCACCTTCAGGTAATTGAACCTCTGATATTGGCTCAAATTTTTGAATATTACCATTAGATACAGATACAATTTCATCTTTTACTAAATTATCGTTTAATATTTCTGTTTTTGAAGAAATAAACGCACCAAAGGCTTGCTCAATAGCGCTTCGTAAAGCTTTTTGCCTGGCTTCATCTTGTGTTTTACCTTGACCGCTAACAGTTAGTATAACCGTCTTGTCATCTTGTGCATCTATAGTTGTAGTAAATGCTAAAGTTAAAAGTAATAGTAG
>CANFQR010000027.1 GCA_947449125.1 Bacteroidota bacterium
CGACAAATGGGAAGGTCTTACTTCTCAAATGGGGTATTGGGTTGATATGAGTGACCCATACATTACTTATGACAACAAATATATAGAAAGCGTGTGGTGGTTATTAAAAAATTTAGCAAACAAAAATCTGCTTTATAAAGGGTATACCATTCAGCCATACTCTCCTGCTGCTGGCACTGGCTTATCTTCGCATGAGCTAAATCAACCGGGTTGTTATAAGGATGTAAAAGATAGAACAGCAACAGTTCAATTTAAAATTTCAACTAATTCCTTAAAAATTAATAATGAAATTTTTGATAACACCATACCTACTTATGTTTTAGCATGGACAACTACCCCTTGGACTTTGCCATCTAATACCGCTTTAGCAGTTGGAAAAGATATTGAATATGTTTTGGTACAAACATATAATCCATTTAGCGGTATATTGCAAAACGTTATATTGGCAAAAGATTTATTAACTAAGTATTTCCCTGAAAAAAATGCAGAATTAAATTTTCAGGATTTTAAATTAGGTGATAAATCTATTCCGTTTAAAGTGTTGGCTATCTTAAGTGGAAAAGATTTAGCTGGCACACGCTACGAGCAACTTCTGCCATTTGCTAAACCAACGGATGGAGACGCGTTTAAAGTAATTATTGGTGACTTTGTTACCACAACCGATGGAACAGGAATAGTTCATATTGCTCCTAGTTTTGGTGCTGACGACTTTAGAGTAGCCAAACAAAATGGAATGGGTTCTTTAACATTAGTTGATAAAAGAGGTAAATTTTTGCCTGAGGTTAATGATGGAATTTTTTTATATGGTGAGGAATGTGTAAAAGAAGCTTATTTAACTGAAACGGAAAAGCAAGTTGAGTTTCTGAATCAGAAAAAAATATTAGAGGGAAATCAAAAAATTAAAGAATTAAAAGTTTATTTAAGTGTAGATGAGCGTATTGTTTTAAAACTACAAGAAGAGGGCAAACTTTTTAAGAAGGAAACCTATGAACACAGTTATCCGCATTGCTGGAGAACTGACAAGCCAGTTTTATATTACCCGCTAGATTCTTGGTTTATTAAATCAACGGAAATGAAACACCGTATGATAGAGTTAAATAAAACAATTAACTGGAAACCCGAAGCAACAGGGTCAGGAAGGTTTGGTAACTGGCTTGAGAATTTGAATGATTGGAATCTTTCCCGCTCCCGCTTTTGGGGAATACCAATTCCTATATGGACAAGTGAAGATGCCTCTGAACAATTGGTTATAGGTAGTGCTGAAGAATTAAAAAGTGAAATCGAAAATTCTATTAGCAAAGGTTTTATGCAAACAAATCCTTTGGCAAATTTTGTTCCCGGAAATTTTGAAAAAGAAAACTATGATTCTTTTGATTTGCACAAGCCCTATGCAGATAACATTATTCTTGAGAAAAATGGAAAAAAATTATTTCGTGAACCCGATTTAATTGATGTTTGGTTTGATAGCGGTGCTATGCCTTACGCGCAATTACATTATCCTTTTGAAAACAAAAATTTAATTGACGATAAAAAATATTTTCCGGCAGATTTTATTGCCGAAGGAGTAGATCAAACCAGAGGTTGGTTTTTTACACTTCATGCAATTGCAGTAATGAATTTTGATTCGGTGGCGTATAAAAATGTAGTTTCTAATGGTCTTGTGCTCGATAAAAACGGAAACAAAATGAGTAAGCGCCTCGGTAATGCCATTGACCCGTTTGAAACTTTAGACAAATACGGAGCCGATGCCACGCGTTGGTATATGATAGCAAATGCAGCGCCTTGGGATAATTTAAAATTTGATTTAGAGGGTATTACAGAAGTTCAACGAAAATTATTTGGAACACTTTACAATACTTATAGTTTTTTTGCTTTATACGCTAATGTAGATGCGTTTGTTTCACATGAAACAAGTCAAACAATTATTGAAAATAGAATTGAACTTGACCGTTGGATAATTTCAAAATTACATTCGTTAATTGAAGAAGTTACATTAAACTACGGCGAGTTTGAGCCCCATAAAGCTGCCCGTTGTATAGAGGAATTTGTTGATGAGCATTTAAGTAATTGGTATGTAAGATTAAGCAGACGTAGATTTTGGAGAGGTGAAATGAGCGATGATAAAATTGCTGCTTACGAAACCTTGTACACCTGTTTAACAACAGTGGTGCAATTAATGAGTCCAATAGCTCCTTTTTTTGCTGATTGGATGTATCAAAATTTAACTCGTAGTAACCAATCTGTTCATTTAACTACTTTAGTTAAGGTTAATAAAAAATATCAGGATAAGGATTTAGAAGAGCGTATGGAGCTTGCTCAGAAAATTTCTTCAATGGTATTATCTATTCGTAAAAAAGAAAATTTAAAAGTTCGTCAACCACTTCAACGAATCCAAATTCCTGTTTTAGATATTGCCTTTCAAGAAAAAGTTGAAGCGGTAAAAGATTTAATATTAAGTGAGGTAAACGTAAAGCAAATTGATTTTGTAAACGAGAGCCAAACACAAATTGTAAAAAATTTAAAGCTCAATTTTAAAACATTAGGTAAAAAATGCGGGCAAAACATGAAAGCGGTTCAATTATATGCAAACAATCACGCTCTTTCAATTATTTCGGGTATTGAAAAAAACGGAACATTTACCTTAGAGGTTAATAATGTCCAAATAACTTTAGAGACTGAGGATGTTGAAATTATACCTGTAGACATGCCGGGCTGGAAAGTCGCTAATAACGGCCCTTTAACCGTTGCGTTGGATGTGAGTTTAACCGAAGATTTAAAGAATGAAGGCTTGGCGCGCGAACTTGTAAACAGAATACAAAATTTACGCAAAGAAACCGGTTTGGATGTTACAGATAGGATATTCGTCAAAATTCAACAAAATTCGGATTTAGATTATGCAATTAAAAACAATTTAGTTTATATTTGCTCCGAAACTTTAACCAGCGATTTACAAGTTGTACAAAATTTGTCGCCTGATAAGGCGATTAAACTTGAAGTCGACGAACAAATATCAACCCTAATTACCATTGAAAAGTTAAATTAAATTTACATTATGGCTAAAAATAAAAACAATAGCAAGGTAAAAAAAGCCAAAACGCCTGCCAAACCTACAAAAAAAGTTAGTAAACAAGCAACAAAAAAAGTTGTTAAACCCGCTAAAAAGGTTAGTAAGGTTGCACTAAAAAAACCGGCAAAAAAACTTGTTAAAGTAGCAACTAAAGTTGCGCCCAAAAAAGTTACAAAAACCGTTAAGAAAGTAATTAAACCGGTTAAAAAAACCGCTGTAAAAAAACCTGCACCAAAAGTTGTTAAGCCAATCGCGAAAAAAACTGCTAAAAATTTAATAGCAAAACCAAAACCAAAACCAAAAGAAACTATAAAAACTGTACTAAAAACAAAACCTGTGACTAAGAACGTACTTAAATCAAAAAAAACTGCTGGTAAACCAATTGATGCCATTGCAAAAAAAGCAACTTCTAAAAAAGCAGGAGTAGCTAAAGCAAAAAAGAAAGGTAAGAAAGATGAGGATGAAGAAGAGGATATTCCTGAGGAGGAAACCGAGGAAGATGAAGAAGATGTAAAAGATGATTACGAAAAACCGGATGATGATGACGCCGCTATAATTGATGGAGGACTTGACGAAGCAGGTTTGGTTGATTTAGAAGGTGGAGGATCTGCAGATATTGATGATGATGATGATGAAATTCCTGAAAAGCGTGGTCGTGGCCGTCGTAAGAAAAATGACGGAAAATCAACCGGCAATAGTATGGAAGCCTACATTCGTAATAGACCTCTTCAAATAGATATTAATAAACCACTAATAAAAAAGAACCGAACAGCAGAACCTAAACCGTTTGTTAACACTGAAGATAAGCGTACCCGCTATTCTGATAAAGAATTAGCTGAGTTTAAAGAATTAATTTTGTCTAAATTAAAAGAAGCTCAAAGCGATTACGATTTATTAAAGCAAACATTAAGTAACGAAGATAATCATGGTACTGACGATACTTCGCCAACTTTTAAATTATTAGAAGACGGTAGTGATGTAATGAGTAAAGAAGAAACTGCTCAGCTGGCATCTCGTCAAGAAAAGTATATAGTGAATTTAAAAAATGCATTGGTTCGTATTGAAAATAAAACCTACGGAATATGCAGAGTAACCGGAAAATTAATTCCTAAGGAACGCTTGCGTTCTGTACCTCACGCCACTTTAGGTATTGACGCTAAATTAGGTCAATAGAAAAAAGTAAATTTCTAGTAAAGCTTGTCTTTTTATTAAGACAAGCTTTTTTATTTCCCGTAATCAAACAAAAATTAAAAAGATTATCTTTATAAACTTTTTAAAATTTTATAAATGATTAAGACCTATAAAATTCCTTTAATCACAATATTATCTGTTCTTTTTGTAGATCAGTTCATTAAAATATATATCAAACTTAACTTTCCACTTGGAGAGGTTACTAAAATCGCCGATTGGTGTATTATTCACTTTACAGAAAATCCGGGTATGGCATTTGGTTTTGAATTTGGTGGTGAGATTGGAAAATTAACACTAAGTATCTTTAGAATTTTAGCTTGTATAGCAGGAATTTTATATATACGATATCTTATTAAAACTAAAGAAAATGCAGGTTTTGTGTTTTCTGTTTCCTTAATTTTAGCTGGTGCAATGGGTAATATTTTAGATAGTGCGTTTTATGGATTAATTTTTGACAAAGGAACTACATTTAATCCGGAGTTTAATGAATATCTCCCATACGACGGTATTGCACAATTTTCAGGCAAAGGCTATGCGAAAAGCATGTATGGTTGTGTTGTAGATATGTTTTATTTTCCGATTGTTGATGGACGCTTTCCATCGTGGTTTCCAATTTGGGGAGGCGAAGACTTTCAGTTTTTCAGACCAATATTTAATTTCGCCGATGCTGCTATCTCAGGCGGAGTTATCATCATAATTATTTTTCAGAAAAAATTTTCTCGCAAACAGCAAATTCATAACGAGGAAGAAGTTATTATTAATAAAGAAGAAACTCCTCTTCCTTAAACACAAATCAAATTAAGTTGTTTATTAAATTATGAAAGAAGCAATTTTACTTGTAAATCTCGGAACACCTGATGCTCCGACCCCAACAAAAGTTGGCAAATATTTAACCCAATTTTTAAATGATAAGCGAGTAATAGATATAAATGCCATTGGCAGATTTATTTTGGTTAATTTAATTATTGTACCTTTTCGCAGCTTTAAATCGTCTGCGTTGTATAAACATATATGGACAAAAGAAGGTTCTCCACTATTATTAAATAGTGTTGAATTAAAAGAAAAACTACAAAAAAAACTTGGAGATAAATACATTGTTGAATTAGCCATGCGATACCAATCGCCAAGCATTAAACAAGCACTTGAAAAATTACGTAAGCATTTACCTGAAAAAATACACGTACTGCCTCTCTATCCTCAATATGCCAGTTCAAGCACAGGAAGCACAATAGAAGAAGTTTTAAAACAAATAAAAAGTTGGGAGGTAATTCCTAATCTAAATATTATCAGTAAATTTTATGATCACCCAAAATTTATTGAGGCATTATTGCAAGAAGGTAAAAAATTTAATATTAATGAATATGATCATGTTTTGTTTAGTTATCATGGATTACCTGAAAGGCAAATACTAAAAGGCTCAGTTCATTACGGAAATGAGTCATGCAAATTAGGAGATTGCTGCAGTTCTATTACAAAAAATAATCAATATTGTTATCGCGCTAATTGTTTTGAAACTACCAGGCAGTTGGTTAGGGGCTTAAATATACCGGAGGGAAAATACACCACGGCATTTCAGAGCAGGTTAGATAAAAAATGGTTAAAACCATTTAGCGATAAGGTTGTTGAAGATTTAGCAAAAAAAGGGTATAAAAAAGTACTTGTTTTTTCGCCCGCTTTTGTTGCGGATTGTTTAGAAACCATTCACGAAATTGGCGCAGAATACAACGAGATTTTTAATGAATTTGGCGGAGAAAAAATCACACTCGTTAATAGTTTAAACAGTAGCGATGCTTGGGTAAATGCCATACCTGAAATTATACAAAGATAAAAGAAACTTATGTGTTGCATAAGCATCCGCAGAATGAACAAAATAGGGAATAGACTGAGCCGATTTTAGAATTGCTTGATATTTTTAGGATTGATTTTTTAAAGGTCTGTCGTTTTATATTCAATAGAGTCTTTTAATGTTCCATCTTTATTAAATAATTTCCAGAAACCAATTTTTTTATTTTTTCTGTAATACCCTTCTTCCAATTTAACGCGATTTACTTTTTCGTGAACGTTTTTTGCAATACCAAAAATAATCCAGTGCCCATCCTTAATTTGGTCTTTTCCGTATACTTGATTAATTTTTTCCTGATTATTTGAAGGGTTAATTTCATATGAGCTTAAACAGCCTATATTTAAAGTGTCAACTAAACCTTCTATTTTATTTCTTTTCTCAGCTTCTGTCTTGCAAGAACACGAACTAATAAATAATATAATTGGTATCCAAGTTATTATTATTAATGTCTTCATTGTAATTTGAAATTAGATATTTATTTAAACTAGTTACATTTTAGGTTAAAAATCATATCGTTGAAAAATAGTTAGAGATTGATGTTATGTGTGTTATTATCCAAGCCAGCCAAATAATTAATGCGTTTTATTAAAATAAAAACAAATAATACAACAACCTAAAATTATGTAATCGGTTTGTCGTTTGTTAGTTTATTGTCTACCGCGTCACGCAAACCATTTCCTACGAGCATAAAAGCCAGAACTAAAACCATAATTGCAACGCCAGGAATAAACGCTAAATAGGCTTTATCCATTAAAATATAACCGTGATGTGCATTTGTCATTTCTCCCCAAGAGGGCAGAGGAGGTTGAGCGCCAATACCTAAAAAACTTAAACCGGCTTCGGTTAAAATTGCACTGGCAAAATTACTTGAAGCCATTACAACAACGGGGCCCATTACATTTGGTAAAACATGTTTAAATATAATGCGTGTGTTTTTGTATCCTAATGCTTTGCCGGCTTCAACAAATTCTTTTTCGCGAATACTTAACACCTGTCCACGCACTATTCGCGCAATATCAACCCACATGGTTAAACCAACGGCAATAAAAACCTGCAGGATGCCTTTTCCTAAAACTAGTGTTATAGCAATAACCAATAATAATGTAGGGATACTCCATACTACATTTAATAACCACATAATGGCCGCATCTGTTTTCCCCCTGTAGTATCCGGCAATAGAACCCAACAAGATGCCAATTATAATAGAAATTACAACAGAAACTAAACCAACGCCAAGACTAATTCGTGTTCCAATTATTAAACGGCTTAATAAATCGCGACCCAATAAATCTGTTCCCAGTAAATATGTTTTAGTAATAATGTTTTCTTTTTCAATTATGTGTTGAAGTTCAGTAATCGATTTGCTAATTCTTATCGGGTTATTTAATTCGTTGAATGAAATTTCATTTTTTATTGAGTCGTAGCTCACCGGAAATTTTTTATCAATAGCATATACAACATCAGCAATATTAAATTTTAAACTAGTGTTTTGCTTTTTGTTGTTGTGTCCTGAATACTCTTCAATAATAATATTTTGACGATTAAACTGATATTTTTGTAAAGTATAGTTAACAAATTCTGATTTTTTACCGAAAAGCATCTCCTTAAAAACAGAGGAAGAAATAGACGTTTGATTTTTTTTAACAGCCAACATTTTTACAGTAAAACCAGGTGATTTTATATGAAGCTCAGGCTTTTGATCGTTTGCGTATGGAGTTTTATCAGGCGTTATTAAATAACCTAAAATTGAAACAAGGCAAGCAGATAAAATAATTATCAACCCAAATACAGCAATCTTATTGCGCTTAAATTTCCGCCAAGTTTGTTTACTTAACGATTCAGAATTAAAGTCTATAGATTTTTTATTAAAAAACACAATTTATTTTTTCCAAACAGGTTTAATTAAAACCGATGCAATTCCAACTATTACGGCATACATAGGATAAATAAAACTAACCGGTAATGCGTACCATTTTAATCCTCTGGTTTTTATAAAACTTGAAGCTAAAAATAGTAACAAATTATCAATTATCAATTTTAAAAAAACAAACCACAATGCAGCTATTTCTGTTTGATTACTTAAAAAGCCAGTAAAAAAACAACCTAGCCATACACCATTAATTATAAAAATTAAAAATGCCAAAATTAAATTTAGTTTGTTTTTATTTTGTTTAAATTTTGACGCCCATCTTATTTTTTGCGTTATTAATTTTTTAAAAGAATAGGCGGGGTAAGTATAAACTATAGCATCTAAACATTTTAAATAATTAATGGTTACAGGTTTAATTTTTTTTACATCCTCTAAAAATAAAACATCGTCTCCCGATATAATATTTAAGTGTGATGAATAGCCATTAACTTTATTAAAAATTGATTTGGTGAAAATTAAATTTGCGCCATTACATAAAAATGATTTTTTAAAATAACTACTGCCGCAAGTTAATAAGGTTAAAATGTTTGACTCTACAGCCTGGAGTGCCCATAAAACGCCAAAGTTTTCTGCTATTGCAACGGGTGCAATAACTAAATCGGAGTTGTTTTCTATTTTAAAATTAACAATGCTTTGCAACCAAAATGTTGAATTGGTAAAAGTATCGGCGTCACGTAAAACTATAAGTTCATTTTTGGCAAATGTTATTGCGTAATCAATACTTTGTTTTTTACCCTTTTGAAATGGATTCGAAATAATTTTATAATCAATTTTTGATTGCGTTAAAATTTTTTCAGCCCTTACAACAGTTTTATCCTTGCTTGCGTCATTAATTAAAATTAATTCCACTTTAGTTAAATCATAATCTTGATTTAATATTGATGCAATGCACCGTGAAATTGTCTTTTCTTCATTTCTTGCGCAAATAATAATTGTTAGTGGTGTTGTGTTTTCGTAGGACGGATTAAAGTAACTTGTTTTTTTTAAACCAATGGCAAAGTAAATTAAAAGTGAACT
The DNA here is from genome assembly GCA_947449125.1 of Bacteroidota bacterium. GTDB lineage: Bacteria > Bacteroidota > Bacteroidia > B-17B0 > Aurantibacillaceae > Aurantibacillus. The sequence goes on from CANFQR010000027.1 coordinate 9,049, forward strand.
ATAAAAAATTAATAGGCCAAAACTTATGACTATAATAATGATCATTTTGACGAGTTGAATAGTTTAAAATCAAAATTTTGTTTTACCAAAACTATGTAACCGTAAATGCTTGGCAGTATAATGTTAAAAAGCCAAATTAAAATAGATGTTAATGCCACTACCGAACTTGAAATTTCTAGGTCTTGAAAAACAATTAATGCAATGGCCGCTCTTATTGGAGCTTCTATAATGCTTATCATTGGGATGGTTGTGGTTATTAAATAATAAATGGCAATACTAACAAAAACGATAAAACTTAATTGCTGTTCTTGGAATAACGTAAGTAATAAATAATATTGCGTAAAAAACACCATATATCTTATTGCTGATAACCCGAATAATTGGAATAATGCTTTTTTTGAGAACGTGTATTTAAAATTGTTTAACGATTGATTTTTATTTATTTTTTTAGTGATTAAATTTAAAATGTAATCTATTTTTACCAGACAAAAAATAAATAGGCAAAAAACAACTAGTGAAATACCAAACGTGGTGTAAGCTAGCCAAACATATTCTTCTGCAATTTTATTTAACTTAAAAAGCAAAGCGCTCAATCCAATTAGGTAGGTAACACTTAATTGAAACATACCGTTAATAAAATGAAGTACCGTTATTTTTGCTCTGTTTTCTGGTTTAAAAAATATTATTTTCGCAATAAATTCAGTAGCTCTACCGGGGGCTAGATTTCCTAAACAAATGCCACTGTATACAGATTTTGAAGCTGTTATGTAATTAATTTTTTCAATAGGCGCTGTAATTAGTTGCCACTTTAAAGCTTCAATGCCCC
>CANFQR010000028.1 GCA_947449125.1 Bacteroidota bacterium
ATTTTTACTGTTAAACTGAATTAGCTCATCTATATTTTGCCATTTATTTTTGAAAAATTCAGTCCATCTTAATCCATATTCATTTATTGAAATTTTACCACTAAAAAGTTCAATGTGCATTCTTGCCATATATTTTGGAATAATGACATCTTTAAATACATGCTCAAAAGGCTTAATATGATCTATATCGTGTGAAATAATTGCCTTCATGTATTACTTTCTGAGACGTTTAATCAAGTTAATAAATATAGGCAAATCATTTATTTTTAAAAAATTATAATTCAATTCAGTTGCTCCAAAACCACTGTAAAATTGAGCTAAGCTCAAATTATGTGAGCCACCTCCAAAATCAAAAAACTTAACCCTTTCCTTAAAATAATTCACAGCATAATCTAATAGCAAATGCATACCGCCATTATTTTCAGTTTTATTTAAACTTACGCCTTTTAAATACAACGCGTGCTTTTCATTGTAAATAAAACAGGCTATTGCTTTAATATTGTTTTGAGAATCAATTGTTTTAAAAGCTATCAGTTTTTTATTTTTAATACTGCTGTTTATTAAATCGTTAAATATATTAATAGTTGAATTTGAAAGTCCAATTTCGTTTATTAAAAATGGATTAATTAATTGTTTTGATAGTTGTAAATAATCATCCTCAACTACTATCTCCACCTTAAATTTATTATCAATGGCTTTTTTAATATTTCGTTTGGTATTTTGGTTATATTCAAATTCATCCGAGTAATTAATTACAAAAGTTTTTTTTGAAAATGTATTTCCTGTTATTAATTTATTAGAGGCATTTAATTCAATCTCTATTAATTTAAAATTAAGTTTTATGTAATCATAAAACATCTTTTCAATTTCGTTATTTAGTTTTCCGTAAACACCCAATTGAGATGTAAAAGGCGGTTGAGGCAAATAATTATATCCGAATTTGGATTTTATGGTCAATGGAAATATACTTTCATAATCATTTATAACTAAAGCTTCCCAATTTGGAGATGTGGCATTTAAATAAAAAGACTGAGCAAAAACTAATGGAAATTCAGAAGACAAAACAGTTTTATCCCATTTTTCAAAATCAATATTTGAGTGTTTAATGTGATTAATCTTTTTCATTTTAATTAAAAAATTTCGCGCTTTTTAAATTTTAAAAGCATTTCTAACCAAAATGAAGCTTTATTTACTGAATAATACGGAACCAATTCGCCACCAAATCCTCTAAAAAATTTCTCAACACCCTTTATCATTGACCCTTCAAAATCAAACGTATTGCAACCTAATTCTTTTGCTTTTTCAATACATTTTTGAACTAATATATTGTTTACTCCTTGAAATCCAGATTTTTTATTTGTACCTCCTAACAAGTAGTAACAAACATGTTTATCATAAATACAGAATACATTGCCAAGTATTTCAGAATCATTTTTTGCTGTAAACGAAAAAGAATTTTCGGAGTCTGAAAAATTAAAAAAAATATTTTTTAGTTCGTTTAAGTAAACATTAGCTCCAGAATTATTTAATGTATTTATAAAAAAATTAAATAAATCAATATTAGTTAGAAAATTTTCCGTAACCAAAACCGAATCTTTAATAGCTTTATTAATTAAATTTCTGTTTTTACTATCAAAATTATTATTTATCTCATCCAATGAATTCTGTAAATTAATGCGATAAGTATAATTCGGAATAACTTTAAATTTATTCCAAATAAAAGGCTGAAAGTCTTTTATTAATAAAGGAAATGCGAGAACTGTTAAAGAGGGTTTTTGATTTATAAAGTAATTACATACTTCACTCATTACATCTTTAGAAAAACTATTTGAAGAAGATTGATTTTTGCTTTCAGAAACAAAAAACAAACCGCAATGTGGTGTGTAAGGGGGTAATTTTATAAAATTAAAACCATTTTTTTTTATGATAATATAAAAAAAGCCACCAATTAATTGTTGATCATCTTTATAAATTCCAACTAAATTTAATTTATCGCCATAAACAGATAGCCATTTTTTACTTCCAAAAACACCAATTATATTTTCGGATTTCTGAGTAAATAAATCAATATCTGTTATTGGTTTTAATATCACAAGTTACTTAATTAAGAGTTTAGAATATTCTGCAATCATTTGCTTTAGATTTTCGTCCCAATTATAATTTTCAACAACGTGTTTCCGAGCGTTTACAGATATTTGATTATATAATTCTTTATCATTTAGTAATTGTTCAATAGCAGCAACCGTAGCATTAACATCTGCAACATTAACTTTTAAGCCAATAGAATCGTCTTTTACAACCTCTTTTAATCCACCTACATTGGTAACTACAACAGGAATACCGCAAGCCATGGCTTCTACTACCGAAACGCCAAAACTTTCGTATTCACTTATATTAACCAAAACATCTAACATATTATAGTAATTGCTAATCTCACTATGTGGTATTCTTCCGGTAAAAACGATATTCTGATAAACCCCTAAACTTTTTCCAAGTTCTTTTAGTTCTTTTAATGCTGTTCCTTCACCAATAATGAGCAATTTTAAATTAGAGTGTTTAGAAAGTAACAAAGCAAAAGCTTTAATTAAAACATCAATATTATATAATTTTTCAACAGGCTTAATGCTTCCTAAAATAAAATCTGTAGGTTTAAATAATGAATTAACTTGTTTTGGTTTAAATACCTCCGTATCAATTCCAAATGGAATAACACTAACAGGAAAATTAACAACCCTGTGTATGTAATCTTTAATAGTATGAGATGTTGCACAAAGCAAATCTGCCTTTTTAAAATTGTACTTTAAAATGAATTTTGCAACAAAATTTTTATTAGGAAATTTCATCACATCAGTTCCCCAGCTAGAAATAACGAATGGATGAAAATCAGATAAAGCACCAACCAATCCGTAACTGGTAGCATAATGCGCATGCAAAATATCTGGCTTAAAATTCTGTATTATTTTTTTTAGAATTGAAACGTATTTAATATAAGCTAACTTATTTAATTTATTTTCTGCGTTTATTTTTTTTTCAGGTTCAAAAAAAACTGTAATATTTTCATGAATATACCATTCATAATTAGCTTTATTAAAACTAAACAAACCCACTTTTACACCACTATTAGCTAAACCCAAAGCCCACTTTTCGGTATGCTCACTGTGTGTATCGGATAATAATAGAATTTTCATTTACGAGGAAATAAAAAATGTTTAAGTAAACGCAAATAAGAAAACCATGTTAAAAAATGAAACCATTTCCGGCCATAAATTTTACTTATTTCTAACTGTTCTTTAATAAATACAGTTGTAATACTACCTGTTTTTGAATTTTTATAAAATCTAAAGTTGGAGACTGTAAAATTACAACAAAATAGTTTCGCATTGTTTTTGAGACATCTTAAAACGTATTCATAATCGAAACAACATCTGTAGGATTTTAAATTACCAATTTTATTTGTAAATGACTTTTTAAAGAACGACCCTGGTTGAAATATTGCCGGTGTATGAGAGTAAAGCCATTTGAAATTCAAATTATAAGAATTAAAATTTCGAACAATGTTTCCTTCCTCGTTTATATAATTAATACCACCGTAAATATAATCTATTGATTTATCATTTTTTAATACATCTACTATCTTAAAAAAACCATCAATATTCATTAAATCATCCGTGTTTAACCATGTCCAATAATCACCAGTAGACTTTTCTATTCCTTTATTAATTGCATCAAATTGACCTAAATCTTTTTTTATCTCAACTAAATCAATTTGTTCGCGATAACAATTTATAATTTCCTGAACTTTATTATTTGACTCAGAATCAAAAATTAATATTTCAAAATCAATTCCTTTCTGGATTGATAATTGTTTAATGTTTATTAAATTATCTAGAGTATCCTTTATAAAAAGTTCTTGATTAAATGACGGAACTATAATCGAAAACTTCATAATTTATATTAATTAAAATGTAAAATCTATTGTAAATTTAATATTTTAGTTTTGAATGGATTAAATATTTTATAGTTATAAACTATTTGTCACTAATTATTTTTTTAATTTTAAGAATTTACACTTAGTTAAAATATTTGCAATTATATAAAAATATAAAAATTGTTTTCTATTCTAAATTTAATAATCAAAAAACATCTAATTTTATCTAATGGCTAACCATACCCTAAAAATTGCTTACTTATCTGCAGAAAATCCTAAAAATAAAAAGGTATGGAGTGGTACACATTATTCAATTTACAAAAGTCTCTGCGAGATTGGAGATGTTGAAATTTTAGGTCCGTATACCCCAAAAATTCATTTATTTATTGCGAAAATAATTAACCAAATACTCCTGTTTTTTTTAAAAAAAAGGTACGACTATCGTCATAGTAAATTCATAAGCAATGCATACGCAAATTATTTTAATAAGAAATTAAAAAAAATAAGTTATAATTTTATTGTTGCACCTGCAGCTAGTTGTGAACTTGCCTTCATATCAACTAATATTCCAATAATATACATAACAGATGGAACATTTTCTGGTTGTTTAAATTACCATAAAAGCCTAAAAAATTTATTAAAAAAATCTATAGAGGATGGCAATATTATCGAACAACAAACTTTGAATAAAAGTAAATATATAATTGTTTCATCTGAATGGGCCATGCAATCTGTAATTAAAGACTATTCTATTGATTCAAGAAAAGTAAAAACAATCCCTTTTGGTGCAAATTTTGAATTACTACCAACAATAAATCAACTAAATTTAGAGATCCCAAAAACATGGAAAATATTATTTGTAGGAGTTTATTGGGAAAACAAAGGCGGTGAAATCGCTTATAATGCATTTATTTCTTTATTAAATAAAGGTTATGATGTAAGTCTAACTATTTTAGGATGTGTTCCGCCAGATAAATTTCAACATCCAAAAATTACTGTAATCCAATTTATTGACAAAAATGAAAAAGCCGGACAAGTGAAATTATTTGATATCTACAAACAACATCAATTATTAATATTACCAACAAGATTTGACTGCAGCCCTATAGTAATTAACGAAGCAAGCGCCTTTGCTATGCCTTGTTTAGTTGCAAATACAGGTGGAGTTGCAGGCCATTTAACCGAAAATGAAAATGGTTTTTTAATTGATTATAACGATAATGGTGAAGGCTATGCAGAAAAAATTTCATTTCTTATAACTCATCCAGAATTATATTTAAAACTGAGGCAAACTGCCAGAAAAAAATATGATGAGAGTTTAAATTGGCAAACTTGGAAGGAAAAATTAAATTCTTTAATGCTTTCTAAATCTCCTGATTAAACATTTCAAAACGAATTTAAATTTAGCTGACAGTCCAACAGGTACAATTTTTGAAAGTGGTGATTTTACATAGATTATTGTAGCCCTCAAACCTAAATTAGAATTACCGCAACTATCCATCCAAAATTTATGAATAAAAAGGTTAAAAGAATTTTGATTAAAAATTTTTAATCTTTTGTTTTGTTCTCTTAAATCTGACAAGCAATTTTCTATCAAGAACAAAACAATTTTGGAAGTTATAAAAATATTGTTACCTATTAAATTTATTATCTCAAGTTGATTTTCATCAACCTTGAATCCCATTTTTATTAAATAGGCTATCCTTATTTTTTTACTAATCTCATGCTGACCTGATTTATTTATTGCGATAATTTGATTTTGATGGTTCCGGTACATTAAAAGTGGTTGGTTTACATTCAAAAAATCACCCTGAAGTGCCAATTGAGTCCATAATTCATAATCTTCGGCGTGAATAAATTCGCTATCATAAAAAATATTTTTTTCATTAAAAACATTTTTCATCATAACTGTAGGATGACAAAAACAAGGCGAAAAAAATAAAACAGCTTTGTTATAATCACTGTCATTATTGTTTTTTATATAAGATTTTTTGTTACCGGACAACAAATAATATTCACTACCAACAACAATTGCATGTGGATTTTTTGCAAATGTCTCCAATTGCAATTTAAAACGATTAGGCAAAGCTATATCGTCAGCGTCCATTCGAGCAATATAATCTCCTTTCGCAATTTTTAACCCTTTATTTAAAGAGGCTATTAAACCTAAATTTTTGGGGTTTTTGATATAAACAATTCGAGAATCGTTATAAGTTGTAATAATAGAATCTGTATTATCCGTCGAGCCATCGTTAACTATAATAAATTCAAAATCTTGATAAGTTTGCGACAAAATACTTTCAATGGCATATTTAATAAAACGTTCTGCATTATAGGCTGACATTAAAACAGATATTGTAAACTTACTCATATTACTTTAGTGATTATTCTACACAATATTTTATTGACATTAAAACAAATCCTTTTCAAAAGTCTCTTGTCCAGTCAGATGGAATTAAATCACTGGTATTTATTGTTTTTAATACAAACCAATTTTTAGGGGCAATAACAATTTTATTAGGATTTATGTTTAACCAGGCTCCCCACCAGCTAAAGCTGCTATTAGCTATAATATTATGCTTACATAGTTGCATTAATGTCAGTTCTTCATGAGCGGAAATATTTAAACTTAAACCATCAACAAAAAATTTAGATTTTAAAAATTCAAACTGATTATAACACCAATTAATATCGTCGCTAAAAATAAAAAAAGTTGGATTTTCGACCTTAGACTTTATGATATCAATTGCCTCTTTATAATAATCTAATTTTAAATTTCCATGAAAATTTATAGCTGAATTTAAACTTATAAAATCTCCACGCCTAACATGTAAGGAAACAGAATTAGAACCTTTTATTTGCTGTTCAATCTTAAAAGTTTGTTCAGAAATGTTTTTAAGCAAAGAAAATTCAGAAATAAGATTATGTTTTATGTTCAGAAAATATTTTTCGCTCTGCCAATAGCCATTTAAATATGTTGTGGGAGGCATATCAAAAAACACATTATGAAAATTAAAATGATGCTCATTAAAAATAATTTTCTTGAAAAATTTAGGAAATGTTTTTTTAATCCTTAAAATCAATTTATTCTCATTAAAATTAAAATTGTCTAGTATATGCTGACTCGCAAAATCAGCATTAATATTAAATTTCCACAATTCAAAGTCCCGCTTAGTGTAGGACCCATTTGAATCTTTGTTTAAATGGGAGATATCAAGATATAACTTTGTATTATGAAGAGACGCGAGCGCTGAACCAGCCGCATACTGAAACATTTGATTACCTAAACCACCTATTAATTTTACAACTATCATTTAAATTGCTCTAATTTAAATATATAATTATTGTATCTGCTTGTAAAAAACTTCTTTTTCCATTTTTTCCAAAACCGATTTTTTAAACTATTTTTTATTACTTTTTTGTAGAAATCTGCCTTTAAAATTGCCTCAGGTACAATTTCGCATAAATTACTATATGACATAATATTATGAGAATAAAATAAATCATCAAAAAAATCTTCGTAAGATTTAGAATTATTTATGTTATTACCCAATTTATTAAATACCAACACGTGCTCACGTATTTGTATAATTTTGTCGTGTAATACCTCCCCGGTTATTTGCCCATCAATATCATGTGATGTGCATATAAGGGGTTCAGATAAATAAGAAAAACTACCTTGGTTTAAATATCTAATATAAAAATCAACATCAACCAGCCATTTTAGTTGTTTATCAAATTGCTGATTTAAATTGAGAAAAATAGTGGCAGATGGAGCACCAATCATATTTTTAAAAAATAAAAATGCTGGATTTCTTCTCATTATGTTTAATTGATTGAAATTTGGTTGATGTATACGATGAGTGTTTGATTTAGTATACCACACATCTGTCTGACAAAATAAAAATTGTGTTTTATCCACTTCTAATTTCTCAACCATTAAACGCAAACTATTGGTTTGAGTAAAAAAATCGTCATGATGCATTAATTTAATATATTTACCTTTTGCCAATCTTAATGCCGAATTCCAATTTTCTGGAGAACCAAGTGCCGGATTGTTTCGTTTATAGAAATAAGCTTTATTTTTTAAACTATCATTAAAAAAAACTTCAACTGAATCATCCGGAGAATCATCGGTAATTATCAATTCATAATCTTCGAAATCCTGTTTTAAAACAGACTCAATGCATTTCTTTAAATAAGTAATTTGCTTATAGGTAGGAATACATATTGACACCAGCGGCTTCTTCATTTTACACTGTAAACAGATGTACTTGATTTTATTGAATTTTTATAAAACAATTCTTCTTCAGATAAATTACTTGAATCTAAATACCAGGTTAAATGGTGTGACGATAAATTTCCTGCAACCCTAATAGCATCGCACTCTTCGGCATTGCCAAAAGCGAATGGTTTATAAAGCGCTAATGTTGTATCTACAGGCGCATCATAAACATCATGGCTCAATAATTTAGCCCAATAAATTTTTTCATTGTTTATGGCAAATTGTTTATACTCGTAAAAATCAGGTAAATCATCAATTTTTAAGGCTACACCGGCTTTCTCTTTCCAAGAATGTTTAATCAACTCTTGATAAAGAATATAAACAAAATTATTTGGACATTGATTATTCAATACTATATCAGGATCGGAATAAACATAGTAACTATTTTTAAATTTATTAAACACTTCTGTCTCCCATAAAGCTCTGTATCCAATATTTTTACCCAAAAAAATAACTTTAACCGATACAGACTTATAATATTCCAAGAGTGGTAAATATGAACTATCGTTATCAAGTACATATATATTTTTATATCCAAAAGATTGCAATTGATCTATCATTTTTTTCAAAAATGTATACCTGTTTCTGTTATTTATAATAATTGGAATTTCGAAACAATTGTCAGGTGTAATTATTTGATGGTTTAAAAATAAGCGTTTCAAAATTCGGCTAATTTTTAAAAAAAACTTTATTAATTGCTTTTTTAAAACAAATAAAAACTCTTTAATAAAATTAGTTGTAGCCATTAAAATTTTTGTTTGCCTCTTATTCTTTGAATAAAATTAATGATTGTTGAATAATTACTTCTTGACAAGGCATTGTATTTTTTTAAACTTTCAAGTATGGTGTCAGATAAATTAAGACGTAAAGCCTTTTCTCTTTCTGCTGATTGAATATCTCTATGAGCATGGTTACTGCTTATTCCATAACCATCAAATACGGTTATAATACAGTTTAATTTTTCACATGTAACTTGTGGTTTTAAAAGGCATCTAATGAAAAATTCATAATCTCCGGCAATCTTAAAATCGCTATTATAAGAGCCATATTTTTTAAATAAATCAGCATTAATAAATACACAAGGATGCCAAAATGTACTATTTAAAATAAAATCCAAATTAATATTATCAGGCGCAATATGCTCTGTTCTATTACCATTTAAATCAACTATTAAATTACCGTAGTAAAAAGATTTGTTTTGAAGTAAAGGTAAAATTCCTGAGAGCGTGTTTTTATCAAATAAAATATCCCCACTATTTAAAAACAATAAAAAATTTCCACTTGCTTTTTCGATTCCTTTATTTTGAGCGTCATAAATTCCCGCATCTTTTTCAGAAACAGAATATGTTATATTATCTGTGTATTTTTTAATTAACTCTATACTTCCATCATTAGATCCCCCATCTATTATAATAAACTCAAAATCTTTACCCGTCTGTGATAAGACAGATAAGATTGTTTTTTCAAGGCCAATCTTGTTATTTAAATTAATTGTTATAATAGAAATTTTGGGCATTGATTTTTATTTAAATTTTTCAAGATTAAAATAATAATGATGTTTTATTCGATTACGTAAATTTTTACCTAATATATTTTTTCTACTAGATCGAATATTTTCTGAGTATAATTTTTTTAATGTAGAAAAACTCAATG
>CANFQR010000029.1 GCA_947449125.1 Bacteroidota bacterium
AAATAACATAATTATAAAACCAATTCGTTTCCCGCCAAATAACCTATCAATCATAAAGTCAGTAAATAAAAACATTGTGGCTCCCAACAACACCATAATTATCATTATAAAACCAAACCAAATTGTAATAATATTTAACCCTTTCATGTATATGTATGTTTAGTTAGATTTAAAAAAAAAGCCATAACACCTTTGCGTTATGGCTTTTAAATTTAGCATGTTGTTTATTGTATTTTAAAACTAATAGGTAAATTAAAATAGCATTTAACAGATCTTCCAGTCATTTTTGCTGCTTTCCATTTAGGCATTGATTTAACTACACGAATAGCCTCTCTGTCACAATCACCGCAGCCAGGAACACCTTTTAAAATTTCGACATTACTTATGTCTCCTGTTTCGTTTACAACAAATTTTAAAAAGCATTTGCCGCTAATACCTGCTTCACGAGCCATTGCGGGATACTGAAGGTTCTTTTGAATGAACCTACCTAATTCTGCAATTCCTCCTGGAAATTCAGCCTGCTCTTCTACTATTGTAAAAATCTCAGGGGCGGCAGTTTCTGCAGGTCCATTATTTTCGGTAGGAGGGGCTACGATATCTTTATCACCTTCCTGATCCTTTGTCCCAACGTTTGTTTCTTTTACTTCCTCTTGCAATTTTTGAGGTTCTTCTTCAACAGCATCATCTTTGATTACAGGAGGGGTAAATTTTACCATCTCAACCATTGGTGGAGGTGGTGGAGGTGGCGGAGGTGGCGGCACATCCTCAATTGGTGGTGGAGGAGTTAAATCTATTTGCACCACTTGTAAAGCTTCTTTTACCTCTTCTGTTTTTGGTCTGTCTACAAACTTTTTAAGCGCAAACAATACCAACGAAAAAATAATCATTCCGCCGATAATTAGAGTAACTCGCCTATTATAAGTGTTGCGAAGTTCATAAGCTCCGTAGGTATGATTGCGGCCCTCAAAAACTACTTTATTCCTGCTTTCATAGCTCTCGCCATTCCAACCTGTTTTTAAATCCAAAAACAGCATTGTTATTGATACAGCAGCAAATATTCCGATAATTAAAAATAACATATTTACCTCCTTTTTTTAATTTGTTCCTACTTTTTCGGTAACTAAATCCAATTCTGATTTTAAAATATCAACCATAACATATTTTCCTACAACATTGTAATTTAATTCGTCTATTATATCAATTACATTTTTATACGTTGCCTTATCGTCTGTTTTTATTAAAAAAGTTGGTGTGTTTTTATCTGCTTTTCTTTCCCTTACCAAGCGTTTAAAGGTTGTATCCGGTAATTGACCTTTATCATGTTTCTCAATCAAATCTTTTACTTGACCTTGCATTACTTTATTTTTTTCAAGTAAATATTTCCTTAAGCTTTCTTTTGAAAAATTTAATTCAGATAACTGAGTCTTAGGTCCTTTTTCTGAATCTGTTGATTTGAATTCTCCTTCATAATAAAAAATACGATTGTCTTTACTTAACAAAAATGTAATGCCATTTTTTATAGGTGGTGAATCGTCTGGTTTTTCTGGAGGTGCAGGAAATGTCAACTCCATGGACTTTGGTTTACTAAATGTTGCTGTTAAAACGAAAAACGTTAATAACAAAAACGCTAAGTCAACCATCGGAGTCATGTCTATTCGGGTGCTCTGTTTCTTAGCTCTCTTCTTTCCTCCCTTGTGGCCACCGCCACCGCCTTCTGCTATTTCTGCCATGTTATACTTTTTTTATTTTATTAATAACTAAAATAATTTTGTTGTGTTTATTTTTCCGGCTCAACAATTGTTCCGCCACCTTCTAACTGGGTGATTAAGTTAAACTGAAACAATTTTAAATCTGTGAACGTTCTGATAACATCTTTCACAAAAATATATTTTGTTGAGGCAGCACACTTAATTGCGTAGCGAGGTTTTTCGGCCTTAAATTCTGTTCCTGATTCTGTAGCCTTGTTCTTTGCCTCTTCATACATTTTTACTGCTTCCCTGCCCCCTATAGCAATCCAGTCTTTTAACTGATTATTTGGTATTATTGTATCCAAGGGTACTCCTTTTTGAGGTTGAAAATTTGTGCGATCAGATTCTTTTGCGTCTAAATATTTTGGTAGATCTTTAATATCAACCCCAAAACTAGGCAAGCCACTAAATTTTATTATTTGCTGCTCTGTAAATGGGACTTTATATTTTGCACTCATTTCTCTTAAAGCATTCATTTTAGCGGTAGAATTACTTATTCCAAAAAAAGCACGGCCTTTCTCGTCAATTGTAACCATGATATGATTATCAGGTAAATCTACCTTTCCAATTGAGGAAGGTGGATCAACCACTACTGGCTCTGCCATTCTAAAAGATGCGGTCAACATAAAAAATGTTACCAGCAGGAAAGCCAAATCCACCATTGGCGTCATATCTAACGCGGGTGCTCCTCCTTTTGATGGTTTTTTTGACATTACTTATTTGTTTTTATATTAAGATGATTCATTTAATTAAATTCCATAAATAATTTCCAGCAAAGCCAAAAATTATTTACCGGAAGTTTGAAATTCCTGCACTATCGAAAATCCAGCCTCATCCATTGCATAAGTAATTTGGTCAATTCTATTACTAAAATAGTTATAGAATATAATCGCAAAAGCCGAAGTTAAGATTCCAACTAATGTATTAACAAGTGCTTCAGAAATACCTGTTGCAAGCGCAGATGTGTCAGGCGCTCCGGCGGCTGATAATGCAGCAAACGCACGAATCATACCAACAACTGTTCCAATTAAACCTGCCAATGTTCCAATAGAGGCCATTGTAGAAATTACTACCATGTTTTTAGATAACATTGGTAACTCTAAAGAGGTTGCTTCTTCAAGTGCTTTCTGAATAGCGTGAACCTTAGCTTCTTTATCCATGTGTGTATCATTTTGCACAAACTGAAACTTAATAATTCCTTCACGCACCACATTAGCTAACGATCCTTGTTGTTTGTCGCATTCAGAAATTGCAGACTCAAAATCATGATTAGAAATTAATGACTTTATTTTTGTTACAAACTTATCTGTATTACCTTTCCCATTTGCCTTCATAATAGTTACAAATCGCTCTATAGCAAAAGTTATTACCGTTAATAAAAATCCTATTAATATCGGAACTATAAAACCACCTTTATACATGGTTCCTAAAATATTATGTGGATGTCCTTTTTCGGAATCTCCGCCTTCAAAATTTGAAGCAGACCCCAATATAGTTTTGTAAATAAACCAGCCGATGCTAATGCATATTACAATTGCTAACGCTGAAACAATTAGTGGGAATCCTCCCGATGTTTTTTTTGTGCTCATAGTTGTTTTTATTTGTTTATTTTTTAGTTAATTTCTTTAATTAATAATGAGTGTCAAACTTAATAAAATAGTTTTGAAGAAAAAATTGATTAACAACTATTTTTATTTTTTTGATTTTAAAATTTTAAATAAAATTGCTCTTTACCACTATTTTAGAGAGGGTTAATAAATTGTTAAGAATAAACATAGAAGACATTAGGAATTATTGCCTCCAAAAAAAGGGAGCAGAGGAGTGTTTCCCTTTTGATGAAGAAACCATTGTATTTAAGGTTGCAGGTAAAATGTTTTTGCTGGCCAACATAAATTCTAATCCTTTAACTTTCAATGTTAAATGCGAAACGCAAAAAGCTCTTGAATTAAGGGAGAAATATGGTTTTGTATTGCCAGGATACCATATGAATAAAACACACTGGAACACTATAATCTGTAATGAAAAAGCCCATATAAAACTATTGCTGAGTTTTATTGATGATTCATACAATTTAGTTTTACATTCATTATCTAAAAAAACAAAAAGAAATTTTTTGCTTGATTAAAGCCTCTTCTTAAAATCATAGCTTTATTAACAAGTTTAATATTCTTAAAAAAAGCATGTGTATATTTGCTTTAACTATTATTACACCTAATGAATGTAACAAATCTTTTAGAGCGCGCATTAAATTTTGATTTCTTAAGCATTGAGGAGGGTGTTTTTTTATATGAAAACGCGTCAACATCACAGTTAATGTTTGTTGGCAATGAATTAAAAAAAATCCAAAAAAGAAACTCAGCGAAAGTTACTTGGCAAATTGACAGAAATCTCAACACAACCAATGTATGTATTGCTAATTGCAAGTTTTGTAATTTTTACAGAATTCCTGGCCATAAAGAATCATACATTACAGATATAAACACCTACAAAACAAAAATCGAGGAAACAATCCGTTATGGCGGCGACCAACTACTTTTACAAGGAGGACATCATCCTGACTTAGGACTTTCTTTTTATGTTAATTTGTTTAAAGAAATAAAAAAACTGTTTCCTCAAATAAAACTTCATTCACTTGGTCCGCCCGAAATTGCCCACATCACAAAACTCGAAAAAAGCACGCATACAGAGGTTTTAAAAGCTTTGGTTGAGGCCGGACTAGATAGTTTACCGGGCGCGGGCGCAGAAATTTTAAATGACAGAGTGCGCCGTTTAATAAGTAAAGGCAAATGCACAGGTCGTGAATGGCTTGATGTTATGAAAGCCTGTCATCAACTTAATATAACAACCAGCGCAACTATGATGTTTGGCCATGTTGAGACGATTTACGAAAGATTTGAGCATTTGGTTTGGATTAGAGAAGTGCAAGCTCAAAAGCCTAAAGATGCAAAGGGGTTTTTAGCCTTTGTGCCATGGCCATTCCAAGATGACGGAACTCTGTTAAACCGAGTTAAAGGAATTAAAAACAGCGTTAGTTCGGATGAATATATAAGGATGATAGCGCTGAGCAGAATTATGCTACCAAACATTATTAATATCCAGGCAAGCTGGTTAACTGTTGGTAAACAAACCGCACAAATTTGTTTGCATGCAGGGGCAAACGATTTTGGAAGCATTATGATAGAAGAAAATGTTGTAAGTGCGGCTGGTGCGCCTCATAGGTTTACCTATAAAACCATACAGGATGCTATTCGAGAAGCAGGCTTTGAACCGCAACTAAGAAATCAACAATACGAATTCCGAGAAATACCTGCAAACATAGAAGAACAAATCATTAATTATTAATTTGTATTAAATTTATTTTTATCATGCTCAAGTTTGTTATTGGTTTTCTTTCGTGTTTTTTTATGGTTGTTTCTGCACAAAATAACAATCAAGACACCATTTATTTAATGAATGGTTTAGTTATTGGAGAAAAAGTTATTGATACTGCTTTAGGGTCTGCTACTATTATAAATCCAACAAAACCATCCAAAAAAATTGTTTACGAATGGGACGAATTGTATATGATCAGGTTTGCAAACGGTTATAAAAAATATTACTACTCTCAAGATTCGTCTGTAAACAACTGGCTTACCCGCGACCAAATGTGGATGTATATGAAAGGCGAGAACGATGCACGAAAAGGTTTTAAAGCCAAAGGTGCTTTTATTGGAGGCGGAATTTCTGGTATTATTGGAGGCATGACGGGTACTTTTTTTAGTCCGATTGCGCCATTCGGATTTATGGCTTTAAATGGAATAACAAAAATAAAAATAAGGCAAAAAACCCTAAGTAACCCCGCTTTTGTAGACAGCGACGCCTACCTAATGGGATATGAACGTGTTGCAAGACAAAAACGAAAATTAAAATCCTTGTATGGAGGAACTGTTGGCTTGGCCTTAGGATATTGTTTTTATGCCATTTTTCATTCCGCTTATCCAGAAACAATAAATTTTAGTTTTAAATAACCTTTTGTAATTTATGGCTTATCAAAAAAAAATAATGCTACTAGGAAGTGGCGAACTTGGTAAAGAGGTTGTTATAGCTTTACAAAGACTGGGACAATATATTATTGCCGTTGACAGTTATGAAAACGCGCCAGCCATGCAGGTTGCACATCAGTTTGAAGTTATTAATATGCTTGACGGCGAAGCGCTTGATGACATTGTTAAAAAACACCAACCAGACATAATTGTGCCTGAAATTGAAGCAATAAGAACCGAACGTTTTTATGACTATGAAAAACAAGGAATTGTTGTTGTGCCCAGTGCAAAAGCGGCTAATTTTACCATGAACAGAAAGGCTATCCGCGACTTAGCTTCAAAAGAACTTGGATTAAGAACAGCCAACTATTTATACGCAGATAATCTAACAGATTTTAACACTGCGGTAATAAAAATTGGTATTCCCTGCGTTGTAAAACCATTAATGAGCAGCAGTGGCAAAGGGCAAAGCGTTATTAAACAAGAGCAAGATATTGAAAAAGCATGGAACTATGCAATAGAAGGCTCCCGCGGAGATTACAAAGAAGTTATTATTGAAGAATTTATAAAATTTGATGCGGAAATAACATTGTTAACGGTTACTCAAAAAAACGGTAAAACGCTTTTTTGTCCGCCAATAGGACACCGGCAAGAGCGAGGCGATTATCAAGAAAGCTGGCAGCCATGCGCCATTAACAATAATGATTTAATAGAGGCGCAGGTAATGGCCGAAAAAGTTACTAAAGCACTTACAGGTTTTGGCATTTGGGGCATAGAATTTTTTCTTACCGAAAAAGGTGTTTATTTCAGCGAACTCTCTCCCCGCCCCCACGACACGGGAATGGTAACACTTGCCAATACTCAGAATTATAACGAATTTGAATTACACGCCAGGGCCATTTTAGGGCTTCCGATCCCAAACATCGAATTAATAAAAAAAGGTGCTTCCGCTGTTGTTTTAGCAGAAAAACAAGGTAATGCGCCAGATTTTAAAGGCGTTGAAACTGTTCTTGAAAACAGCCATACAGATGTGAAAATATTTAATAAACCTTTTACACGACCATACAGAAGAATGGCTGTTGTTTTATGCAACGGCAATACTTCAGAAAATATAATAGATATAAAAAACAAAGCCATTACATTAGCAAAAAACATAGAGGTTGTTCACCAATGAGATTTTCCTTTTTGATGTTTATTCTGTTTTTCCTTTTTGATGTAAAAGGACAAAGTAAGGACTCTTTAATTTCTTCATATAACAGCATACTTAATAAACTTCACGAAGTTGATTCTGTTATTTATTATCAGTGTCATGTTGAAGATGCTGTTCAACAATTATCTACAACATCCGACCAAAAAATCATAGGAAAACCTCAAAAATATGCCATCACAGAAAAATATATTTTAAAGAAAAATCAAACTGATTTTGTTATTGACTATTATACTTCTTCCTATACTATTTTCCCAAACAGAAAATTTTCCGGCTTGAAAATTAGAGAAAAAGACTACTGGAATTTTAAAAAAGAAAAGACAATTATACTAAATCTAGAAGGTTTAAAAACATTACTGGCAATTGAAAAAATAGGTAAAGAAGCTATTGAGTATGATTACGCTATTACAAAATACAACACTAACCAACTCATCATTAAAAATAGAAAAGATTTTAAACAATTAGTAATTGATGGAAATTTTATTTTAAATAAGTTATTGTTTTAAGATAACATCTCCCCGCATCACTTTTTCTCATTAAATTTTTGTAATCCTTTTTCTAACCACAAAATATATTTATTTATATCTGGGTCATAGCTAGTCGAATCGCTGTAATGATTTTCTTCTCCGTCAATTATCCAATACTGAGGTTGGGTGCTTGAAACATATTTTGTGTTTTGTAAATAACTCCACCTGTCGCCAACAGAAATTAATTTACGCTTTGAGCCATTCCACATAACTTCAGTTTGCAATTCCGACGGCAATTTCTTTTTATCATCTACATATAATGATACTAAAACAAAATCCTGAGATAATTTTAATTTCACGTCAGAGTCGCTCCAAACCTGACCTTCCATTTTTCGGCAATTAACACATGCCCATCCTGTAAAATCAACTAATACGGGTTTGTTTACTTTTTTAGCATATTCTAATGCCAAGTAATAATCATCAAAAGCAGGTATTCCGTTTGGGCCTCTGTGTGCATGTTCTGGTAAATCAACGTGTTCTTGTTTTCCAGAAAAAACCTCAGCGTTTCTACCACCAAAACCCTCAGGGGACTCGCTATAAAAATCAGGCGGTGGAAACCCACTTATAATCTTAAGTGGGGCACCCCACAAACCCGGAAATAAATACACCGTAAACGAAAAAACTAAAACAGCCATCATTAAACGACCAACAGAAACATGTTTCATTTCGCTGTCGTGGGCCAATTTAAACCATCCCATTAGATAGGCTCCTAATAAAGCAAATATTACAATCCAAATTACTATAAATAATTCTCGCTTTAATATTCCTGCCTGAACCACCAAATCCGCATTAGATAAAAACTTCATTGCTAAAGCCAATTCTAAAAATCCTAAAACCACTTTTACAGAGTTTAACCAACCACCAGATTTTGGCAGAGAATTTAACCAGCCGGGAAAAGCTGCAAATAAGCCGAAAGGCAAGGCAAGCGCTAATGAAAAACCAAACATTCCAAAAAACGGACCAGCTAAGGCGCCTGTAGACGCGGCTTGAACAAGTAAAGTGCCAATTATTGGGCCGGTACACGAAAACGACACCAAGCCTAACGTAAATGCCATAAAAAATATCCCTATCAATCCTCCTTTGTCCGACTTTGCATCCATTTTATTTACAAAGGTCGAAGGCAAGGTTATTTCGAATGCCCCTAAAAAAGATATAGCAAAAACAACCAATAAAATAAAGAATGCCAAATTAAACCAAACGTTTGTAGCTAAATTATTCATGGCATCTGCTCCGAAAATTAGTGTTACTCCCAATCCCAAACTGATGTATATAATAATAATAGATAAAGCATAAATTAACGCGTTTTTAATGCCTGCTGCTTTTGTTTTACTTTGTTTTGTGAAAAAACTAACTGTCATTGGTATCATTGGAAAAACGCAAGGAGTTAATAACGCCAACAATCCACCCGCAAATCCGGCAATAAATAACGCCAAATAAGTTGCGTCAGGTTTTTTTTCAGGAGCTTGTATCAATTCTGTTTCTTTTTTGGTAGAACCTACTGCTGTGGCTTTTTCAGTTGCAGTATCTTTATTGGTAATAGAATCAACTTGTGTGTTTTCTGTACCAGCTATAAGTGATGATGTTTTGGCAGTACTAACTTCTGCGCCTTCCAATTTAAAAGTAAAATCAACAGGTGGTGAAAATTTCTGACACTGACTTTCATTGCAAGCCATGCCATCTATAAACCCTTTTACACTAAATGGTTTGTTAGTTAAGGCCTTAATTTTTTGTTTAAATACGGCTGTGTTTTCAAAGTAGCGTACAACCAAATTATCAAAAACAGGCTCGGCGTGTTCTATTGGTTTTGGTTCAATTGTTTTTCCAACAAGAGTAAACTCTTTGCTTTTTTCAAATTCAAAATAAGTTGGCAAAGGACCTTCTGGCGTTTCGATTTGTGAATACAAATGCCAAGTGGGTTCTATTTTTGCCTTAAAAATTAATTCAAACTCATCAGCACTTAATTTTTTTTGAGAAAACGACCAAGAAACATATTGTTTTGACTGACCGTAAAATACTATTGACTTAAATGTAAAAGCTAAAAAAAAGAGAACTATTTTTTTCATGTTATTTATTTTAAAAACATATTATTAAAGTAAAAATACCATTATTTTTTTACTGTATTCTTACCTCTAAATCTATTGTTTTTGGCGGTAAACACATCATATCGTTACAACACATATATTCAATTTTTACGCTAACCGCAAAGCCGGCTTTAGAAAATTTTATTTTTTGTTTAAACTCTGCTTTATCGCTAAACACTGCAATTTTGGCATCAAAAGCTTTTACAAATTCTTCGTGCGCATTGCTCTCTTCTGTTTTTCCAATCAATGAGTAATTTTTTGCTTCTGTAAATTTAAA
>CANFQR010000030.1 GCA_947449125.1 Bacteroidota bacterium
ATGTTGTTGTTGGCACAGGAGGTTATGCAAGCGGACCATTATTAAAAGCGGCTACTGCTAATAATATCCCATCTTTAATACAAGAGCAAAATTCATACGCTGGAATTACAAATAAATTGCTTTCAAAAAAAGTTAGTAAAATTTGTGTGGCTTATGAAGGAATGGATAAATTTTTTCCTAAAGAGAAATTACTTTTAACAGGAAATCCTGTTAGGCAGGATATTAAAAATGTTGACGAAAAGCGGAATGATTCATTTTCATATTTTAAATTAGATTCTTCTAAAAAAACAATATTAGTTGTAGGTGGAAGCTTGGGGGCAAAAGCAATAAATGAAGCAATTCGTTTGGGCTTAGATTATTTTGTCGACAATAATATTCAATTGCTTTGGCAAACCGGAAAAATTTATTTCGAAACTGCAAAAAAACAAAGTGAAAAATTCCAAAATAAAAATATAATTGTTGTTGATTTTATTTCAAGAATGGATTTGGCTTATGCTCTTGCTGATGTTGTAATATCAAGAGCCGGCGCAGGCGCAATTTCTGAATTATGTATTGTACAAAAACCTTGTATTTTAATTCCACTTCCTACAGCAGCAGAGGATCATCAAACCAAAAATGCCATGGCCTTAGTAAATAAAGGAGCTGCAATTTTAATTAAGGATAAAGAGGCTGATAAAACTTTGGTTGATTCTGCCATACAATTAATAAAAAATATAGACGAACAAGAGAAACTAAAATTAAATATAAA
Organism: Bacteroidota bacterium; assembly: GCA_947449125.1. GTDB lineage: Bacteria > Bacteroidota > Bacteroidia > B-17B0 > Aurantibacillaceae > Aurantibacillus. Next base: position 749 of record CANFQR010000030.1, read on the forward strand.
ACAACTGGCCTTTAGTAATTCAGCAAACCTTATTGCAAAAGAAGTATTAAAATTAGCAGGATATAACGTATAATGAATATTTTAAACTATAAATTATATTATTTTTTAGGGGTTGGCGGTATTGGTATGAGTGCCCTGGCACGTTTCTTTAACCATTATCAAAAACAAGTAATGGGTTATGATAAAACAGAAACTGCATTAACCATACAACTTCAAGTCGAAGGAATTAATTGTCATTACAATGATGATGTTGAAGGCTTGAAGTCAGTTTTTAAAATTTATAATAAAGAAGATGTATTAATTGTTTACACGCCTGCGATACCTAAAGAGCTTTTGGAATTTCAATATTTTGTGGAGAATAATTACACTGTTTTAAAACGCTCTGTTGTGTTGGGAGAAATTACAAAACAGTTTAAAACAATAGCTATTGCAGGTACACATGGAAAAACCACCACCACCACATTAGTAACTCACTTGTTAAAAAGCGCAGGGGTTAATTGTTTTTCGTTTATGGGAGGCATTTCAAAAAATTACAACACAAATTTATTATTGGGCGACATTAATGATAAGAATGCATACATAGTTGTTGAGGCTGATGAATATGATCGCTCATTCTTAACTTTGCACCCTCACATCGCAGTAATTACAAGTATTGACGCCGACCACTTAGATATTTATGGAAATGCAGAAAATGTTAAGGAGAGTTATTTTTTGTTCGCTCAGCAAATAAATAATGACGGAACATTGATTGTTAAAAAAAATGTTGATAACGATTTAGCGTTAAAGAATAAACACATTATCTACTCTTTAAATTTAGGTACGGAATATTGTGCTGAGGATATAACTATTAACGATGCTCAATTTTCGTATAATATAAAGAGCCCACATGGAGCAATAAATGATGTCAGGCTTGGTTTACCAGGTCTTCACAACATTGAAAATTCAATTGCAGCAGTTGCAATTGCGCAAAATGTAGGGATAAAAAATGAAGCAATAAAACATGCTTTACGTTCTTTTAGCGGAGTAAAACGACGATTTGATTATAGGGTAAAAACTGAAAAAGTAGTTTATATTGATGATTACGCACATCATCCTGAAGAATTAAAAGCTACTATTTCATCAGTAAAAAAATTATATCCCGAAAAAAAAGTCACCGGTATTTTTCAACCGCATTTGTTTAGTAGGACGAGAGATTTTATTGATGGCTTTGCATCAAGCTTAGATCTTTTAGATGAGTGTATTTTACTAGAAATATATCCAGCAAGAGAGCAAAAAATAGAAGGTGTAGATTCAGCATGGTTACTAAGTAAAATGAAGTTAGGAAATAAAAAATTAATGACTAAACAACAGGTGTTAAACTATTTTACTGAGATTACTCCGCAAGTATTGCTAACAATGGGTGCCGGAGATATAGATGTATTAGTTGACCCACTTGAAACAATTTTAAAAACAAAAGTTTGAAAAAACTTAATTATAAAAAAATATTAGTAACCGTTCTTTGGATTATTGCAATTGCAGGTCTGTTTAGTTCTTGGGCTTTTGTTTCTAAAAAAGAAGGAAATATTTTGGCAAGATCATTAAACATTAAAATTTGTAATAACGATGAAAATTTGTTTTTGACTGAAAATGAAATTATAGATTATTTTTCTGATAGAAATGAAGTAATATTATTGAAAGAGTACAAAAACATTGATTTGCCCTTGTTAGAAAAGATTCTAAATGCTCATCCCGCTATAGAAAGTGCGCATGTTGCTAAAGATTTAAAAGGCGAAATAAAAGTTGAAATCATACAACGCACACCTTTGGTAAGAGTTATTAATATGAATGGGGAAAGTTATTACATAGATACTCAATCCAAATTAATGGCACTTAGCGATAATTTTTCGGCACGAGTTATTATTGCTAACGGATATATTTATGAGCCAATGTCAAGAAGAAATCAATATTCAATCAACCAATTGAAAAAAAGTAAAGCACTCTGTGAAATAAGTTTACTTGATAATATTTATGATGTAGCTAATTTTATTAATCGCGATTCTGTTCTCTCTAATTTGATACATCAGATTTACATAAATAAAGAAAGAGAGATAGAGCTTTTTCCTGCAATTGGTAATCATAAAATTATCTTTGGCAATACCGAAAACATTGCCGAGAAATTTAATAAGCTTAAGTTGTTTTATACTGAAGGCTTAAATAAATCAGATAATTGGACAAAATATTTGAACATAAATTTAAAATACAAAAACTTGGTAGTTTGTACTAAAAAATAAAAACATGGAAAAAGCAATGACTCAAAGTGGTACTAAATTGGCCTCAGAATTAGTGGTAGGCTTGGATATTGGAACAACTAAAATTGCAGCAATTGTTGGCCGTAAAAATGAATTCGGGAAAATTGAAATTTTAGGTGTAGGAAAATCAGAATCTCTCGGCGTATCACGCGGTATTGTTGTAAATATTGAACAAACTATTCAATCTATTAAGGCTGCGGTTTCAATTGCCGCCGATAAAGCAAATGTAGATATTGGCGAAGTAATTGTTGGTATTGCAGGGCAGCATATTAAAAGTATGCAACACAGAGGCATGTTTGTTAGACAAAGTATTGATGACGAAATTGATCAGAAAGATATTGATAATTTAATTGATAATATGCACCGTCTGGTTATGAATCCGGGTGAAGAGATTATTCATGTTATTCCACAAGAATATATTATTGACAACGAGTCTGGCATCAAAAATCCTATTGGACATGCAGGAATAAGGCTCGAAGGAAATTTTCATATTATTACTGGTTTAATTTCGGCTGTAAAAAATATTTTTAAATGTGTTGATCGTGCAGGATTAAAAACGGTTGATTTAAATCTTGAACCACTTGCCAGTGCAGATGCTGTTTTAAGTGAAGACGAAAAAGAGGCTGGTGTTGTTTTAGTTGATATTGGCGGTGGAACAACTGATGTAGCTATTTTTTATGATGGTATTATTCGTCACACAGCTGTAATTCCATTTGGAGGCAATATTATTACCGAAGATGTAAAAGAAGGGTGCGGCATTATAAAAAAACAAGCCGAATTATTGAAAATTCGTTTCGGTTCAGCTATAGAACAAGAAAACCAAGACAATCAAATAATTTCAATTCCTGGGTTTAAACATGGACCACATAAAGAAGTTTCAGTTAAATTCTTATCGCAGATTATTCGCGCAAGAATGGAAGAGATTTTAGAGTTTGTTTTATTTGAAATAAAAAGCAGTGGTTATGAAAAGAAATTAGCAGCTGGTATTGTGGTTACTGGAGGAGGCGCTATGTTGAAAAATTTAAATCAATTAGTTATGCTAACCACCGGTATGGATTGCAGAACAGGTACACCAAACGAGCATTTGGCTGGAGATGATGATGAGTTAAAAAATCCATTATACGCCACAGGTATAGGTTTAGTTATTAAGGGTATAGAAAAATACGATAGAGATGCAAAACGAGGAACTAATAACATTAAAACTGACAATGAGGAATTAAAGACAGAAGAGGTTAAAGGTAAAGTAAAAGAAAAAGTTGCGGGTTATTCAAAGCCAAAATCAAAAGGAATTTTTGAAACTATAATTGAAAAAACCAGAGATATGTTTAGCGATGATGTTGAATAATTTCTTAGGAATAATAATTACAAAATAACATAATTACAAAAAATAAAATAATAAAATCATGATGCAATTTGAATTACCACAAGAAAATGGCTCTATCATAAAAGTGATTGGTGTAGGCGGTGGCGGAAGCAACGCCGTTAATCATATGTTTCGCTTAGGAATTAAGGGTGTAGATTTTATCATTTGCAATACAGATAAACAAGCTTTGGATAAAAGCCCTGTTTCAAATAAAATTCAGTTAGGAATCAAATCTACAAAAGGTCTGGGTGCAGGTTCAATACCTGATGTTGGTAGAGATGCTGCCTTAGAATCAATAGACGAAATAAAGAATTTTCTTACCGACAGCACACAAATGGTATTTATTACTGCTGGTTTGGGAGGAGGTACCGGTACCGGTGCAGCCCCCGTTATTGCCAGTGTTGCAAAGGAGTTAGGAATACTAACTGTTGGCATAGTTACAATACCTTTTGCCTTTGAAGGTAAAAAACGTCGTGCTCAGGCAGAGGCCGGATTAGAAGAAATGAAAAAGTATGTTGATACGTTATTAGTTATTGGAAATGATAAATTACGTGAGATATATGGTAATCTTAAAATGAGCGAAGCTTTTGAACATGCAGATGATGTATTAACGGGTGCAGCAAAAAGTATAGCCGAAATAATAAGTTTACATATGCACATTAATGTTGATTTTAATGATGTAAAAACTGTTATGAAAGATAGTGGTGTTGCTATTATGGGTTCTGCTGTTGCCAGTGGAGAAAAGCGTGCAATTAAAGCTGTAGAGCAAGCATTAAATTCTCCTTTGTTAAATGATAATGATATCAGCGGAGCTCGCCATGTGTTATTAAATATTACGAGCGGTACTGATGATATTGATATGGATGAGTTTGGTGAAATTACGGATTTTATTCAGGAGGCTGCGGGTGGCACAGCCGAGTTAATTACGGGTTATGGAACAGACGCATCGCTTGGAGACAATGTTAGCGTTACTATTATTGCAACTGGTTTTAAATCTAAACAAACTACCGGGTTTGAACCATTAACATTTAAAGATCGCACAGTTGTTAGTTTAAACGAAAAGGTAACTGAAGAACCAGTAATTGAAAATAAGCAAACAACAATAATTGATGAGATTCAAAAAGCTGAACCTTTTGTTTATGTTAAAGAAGAGGTAACACCTGAAATTTCTAAGGAAGTAAATATTATACCGATAGTTAACGAAGTAAATAATGAGAATCAAATATCTGGAATAAACGAACCTAATCAAGTTTCGGATAGCATTAAATCAGATATACCTGAATTTACTTTTAACGAGATTGATGCAGTTGAAAAAAATAATATATCAAGCGAAGTTGAAACTAATCACCTAAAAGATGAAACTGTATCTAGAAGTGAACAAATTAGGTTAGCTCAAGAGCGCATTCGCAAGTTAAAAGAAATTACACTTAAAATGAAAAGCCCGGAAGGATTGATTGCTTTGGAAAAACAAACTGCTTTTGAGCGCAAGAATATTAGTCTTGAAAATAAAACACCAAGCACTGAGTCAACTGTTTCGCGCTTTACTTTAGGTGAAGGCGAAGATAAAAAAATCGAAATCAGGTCTAATAATTCATTTTTACATGATAATGTTGATTAAATTGATTCATTGAAAAATAAAAAAGCGACACATTAAATATGTGTCGCTTTTTTTGTTTAGTTAGGTTTTATTATATAACAATATTAACAATTTTTTTAGGCACAATAATGATTTTTTTTGGAGATTTTCCGTCTAAATATTTTTTTACATCTTCTCGTTCCATTACAATTTTTTCTATTTCCTCTGCTTTTAATGTGGCAGAAAGTTCGAGGTTTAATCGAGTTTTACCATTAAATGAAATCGGATAAATAAAAGAGTCATCAATCAAAAAGTTATCATTGTGCTGCGGAAAAGATTCAAAGGTAATGCTATTATCTTTTCCTAGTAAACTCCACAATTCCTCAGTAATGTGCGGCGCATAAGGTGACAAACAAATTAATAAGGGTTCAAGAATAGAACGTTTATTACATTTTAATTCGCTTAATTCATTTACACAAATCATAAAATTACTTACCGACGTATTAAATGAAAAACGCTCAATGTCTTCAGTTATTTTTTTGATGGTTTTGTGCAGGGTTTTTAATTCAGCCTTGCTTGGTTCTAAATCTGTTACATTAAATGTATTGTTTTGGAAAAACAAACGCCACAATTTTTTTAAGAAACCAGAAACACCAGTGATGCCATTTGTATTCCATGGTTTGCTTTGTTCAAGTGGCCCTAAAAACATTTCATATAATCGCAAAGTGTCAGCGCCAAATTTGTCGCAAATATCATCCGGGGAAACTACATTCCACTTTGATTTTGACATTTTTTCAACTTCAGCACCACAAATATATTTACCGTTTTCTAAAATAAACTCTGCGTTATATGAATTTTCAAACACATTATTTTTTGGTTTTTTGAATGCTTCAATATCCAGTTCATCGTTAGTCACAATGTTTACATCAACGTGCAATGCAGTTGTTTCATAGTTGTTTTTTAAACCAAATGACACGTATTTATTTTCACCTTTAACTCTGTAAACAAAATTACTTCTCCCTTGAATCATGCCTTGATTAATTAATTTTTTTGCGGGCTCATTAATCGAAATATATCCAAGGTCGTTTAAAAATTTAGTCCAGAATCTAACATATAATAAGTGTCCGGTTGCATGTTCGCTTCCTCCAATATATAAATCAATTTGTTTCCAGTAATCGGTTAATTTTTTATCTGCAAATTCTGAACCGTTAGTAGAATCTATATATCTTAAAAAATACCATGAACTACCTGCCCATCCTGGCATGGTGCTGTGTTCATAATCATAAGTATTGTCTTTTTTCCAATTGGCAGAAGCTCTTGCAAGAGGGGGTTCACCATTTTCGGTTGGTAAATATTTATCAATTTCGGGTAAAATTAAAGGTAATTCGTTTTCACTTAAAGCATAAGGAATTTCGTTTTTATAATAAATAGGAATTGGTTCTCCCCAATAGCGTTGTCTTCCAAAAACAGCATCTCTTAATCTGTAATTAATTTTTCCTTTTCCAATTTTTTTATTTTCAATCTCTTGAATGGCTTTTTTTATAGCATCTTTTACGATTAAACCATTAAGGAAATCTGAGTTTATTATAGTACCTTCTTTTTCATGCCATGCAAATTTTGAAAAATCGTGAACGGTATTTGGTTCAATTACAATTGGTAACGATAAACCAAAGTAATTTGCAAATTTAAAGTCGCGTTCATCGTGCGCAGGAACAGCCATTACAGCTCCCGTTCCATAGCCTGCTAAAACATAGTCTCCAATCCAAATTGGAATTTGCTTATTAGTAAAAGGATGAATAGCATAAGAGCCGGTAAAAACGCCTGAAATTTTTGTAACATCAGATTGCCTTTCTCGCTCGCTTCTGTTTTTAGATTTTATGACGTAATCTTCAACTGATTTTTTATTTTCGGGCGTAGTCAACGAATTTACTAAATCATGCTCAGGTGCAATTGTAAGAAATGACACCCCAAAAATAGTGTCTGGCCGTGTTGTGAATATTTCAATTTCAGAATCAGAATTTTGAACTTTAAAATTAATACTGCTTCCTTCGCTTTTTCCTATCCAGTAGCGTTGGGATTCTTTTAAACTTTCTGTCCAATCAATTATATCCAGTCCATCTAATAAACGTTGCGCGTATGCGGTAATGCGCATGCTCCATTGTTTCATTAATTTTCGTTCAACAGGATGGCCGCCACGTTCGCTAACCCCATCTTTAACTTCGTCGTTGGCTAAAACTGTTCCTAAAGCGGGGCACCAGTTAACATAAGCTTCGCCCAGGTAGGCTAACCTATATGCCATTAAAATATCTGATTTTTCTTTTTCAGAAAATAATTTCCAGTTTTCTGCAGAGAATGTTTTTACTGTTTCGTTGCAATGGGCATTTACTTGGCTGTTGCCATTCAACTCAAATTCATTAATTAATGTAGAAATATTTTCTGCTTTATCTTTTGATTTGTTGTACCACGAATTGAAAATTTGAATAAAAATCCATTGCGTCCATTTGTAGTATTCTGGGTCTGAAGTTCTAATTTCTCTGTCCCAGTCAAAACTAAAACCTATTCTGTCCATTTGCTCGCGGTAACGGCTAATGTTTTGTTGGGTAGTTATTTTGGGATGCTGCCCGGTTTGTATGGCATATTGTTCTGCAGGTAAACCAAAACTATCGTAACCCATAGGGTGTAATACATTAAATCCTTTATGGCGCTTATAACGGGCCATAATATCTGATGCAATATAACCAAGAGGATGTCCAACGTGTAAGCCTGAACCAGATGGATAAGGAAACATATCTAGTACATAGTATTTTGGTTTTATAGATGAATTTTCTGCTTTAAATGTTTTCTTTTCGGCCCAGAATTTTTGCCATTTTTTTTCGATATCTGCGAAATTATATTCCATTATTTTTTAGAACTCAATTGGTTTAAATAGGTTACAAAGATAGGATTTTAGAGGTCCGTGGCAAATAATTTGAAGAGTGTGAACGCTAGATAGAGTTTAAATTAAATTATATTAAATTCGTCAGCGTCTAATCCAACAGGAAATATTTTTCGAAAATCGTTTAAATAGTTTTTGTTTAATGTTATTGTTTCGATTGATTCTTCGTTTGATTTTGGATTATTAATAATTTCCCCGCGCGGATTAAGTATTAAACTGTCTCCTGAGTGATTAACATTATTTCCGTCAATACCGATTCTATTTACTCCAATTACAAAACATTGATTTTCTATTGCGCGAGCAATTAATAATTGTTTCCATTGATAACTTCTAATTTCAGGCCAATTGGCAACGTAAATTAAAACGTCATATATTGGTTTTTGTTTTTTAAAATTTCTACTCCATACAGGAAACCTCAAATCGTAACATATTAAAGGCATAATAGTCATGTCGCTAATTTGATTTATGATTTTTTCTTTTCCGGGAGTATATTTTTCATCTTCTTTGGCCATTCTAAATAAATGCCGTTTATCGTAAAAACTTGAATTTCCGTTTGGTTCTACCCAATGTAATCGGTTATAAAATTGATGGTTGTATTTTATTGCCACACTTCCTGTTATAACCGCTTTTTTTTCTTTGGCTTTAGTTGTTAGCCAATTAAAAGTTAAACCTAAATGTTCTTCAGCAATTTTTTCAGGATGCATGCTGAAGCCTGTTGTAAACATTTCAGGAAGTACAATCAAGTCGGTAGGTTCATTAATTTTACTGAGAAGATGATTAAAGTGTTCGAGATTTTTTTCTCTGTCTTCCCAAAACAGATTAGTTTGAATAATAGTTACTTTCATCGGCAAAATTTATTAAAGGCTTCTATTGCCGGTTGGTAATTTTTTTGAGCAGCAATTTTAAAATCTTCGCAAGCATTTTCTTGCAAGTTAACTTTTGCTAC
>CANFQR010000031.1 GCA_947449125.1 Bacteroidota bacterium
ACCACCGAAATAATTGACCCTGAACTAAAAGATGCAAGCGGTTTTAATGCCGATTTTGGTTACAGAGGAACTATCAAAAACTATTTGAGTTTTGATATAGGTACGTTTTACCTTCGCTATAATAACCGTATAGGAACAATTAATCAAAATGGGACTCAGTTTAAAACAAATATCGGAACATCAGTAAGCAAAGGTATTGAGTCATATATTGAAGTTGATGTTGTAAAAGTATTTACTGAAAAATCAAAAGTTGGCAGCATTAGTTTTTTTGCATCTAATTCATTTATTAACGCAACGTATGTGAAATGGAATAATCCTGCTATTGCCGGCGACCCCGCAAAATCAATTGAAAATAAAAAAATAGAAAATGCGCCTCAATATATTCATCGTGGCGGAGCAACTTATCATCTAAAAGAATTTACTGCCACATTTCAAATAAGCAGTGTTGGTGCAGTTTTTACCGATGCGGCAAATACCGAAGCGCCAAATACAACAGGAACCATTGGAAAGCTATCAGGCTATGAAGTTATGGATGCCTCACTTGCTTATAAATTTATGACACGCTATAATTTTAAAGCCGGCGTAAATAATATAACAGACAAAAAATATGCAACCCGCAGAACAGGGGGATACCCTGGACCAGGCATTTTACCAGGAAACGGTAGAACAATTTTTGTAAGCATAGGATCAACTTTTTAAAAAATAAAGTGAAAATGTTGAATTAGATTTTATTAAATAATCTTAATTTAGATTAGATTGTTTATCTAAATAAAATTCTAATTTAAATAAAATGAAAAATTATCGATTATTTTTATTTATTGTTCTAAAGCTATTAATAATTAAATCTTTTTCGCAACCATTTCCTCAATGGGGAAAACTAACTCCAGGTAAATACACTATTGGTTATAAAGACACTGTTATTTTTAAATCTGATGAACAGTTTTCGTATTTCACTTACAAAAACAATAAGCCATTTTTTATTGGTATTTGGTATCCGGCAATTGATAATAAAAATATTCAATACCAACAATTTAAAAACTACATCGAATTCCCAAAACAGAAAATTTACACATCATTATATGATTCGTTAATTAAACTATTTAATAACATCTATATTCAATATGGTGTAGGAATAAATATTAAACCATTTGGCGGAGAAATAGAAGTTGATAGTATCCTTAAAAAATTATATCAAGATGTATTAAATACAAAAGTAAATTCAAAACGGAACTTAACGGAGATAAAAACTAAATTCCCTTGCATAATATACCACCATGGGGCTCAAAGCTCTCCTCATGACAATAATGTTTTTTGCGAATATATGGCAAGCCAAGGTTTTATAGTGGTGTCTTCCAGTTTTAATCTACCTGACGAAAAAGTTTCAGGGCAACTAATTGTTTCAACTAATAATAAGTTTAATAATTTTTCTGATATGGATTTTATTGTAAAATTCATTAAGCAAACTATTAATGTTGATAGTTCAAAACTCGTTGCTGTAGGACATAGTTGGGGCGCTCAAACAGAAATATTATATGACAACTATTCTATAACCAAACCTTTTAAAAAAATAATTTCGTTGCACACAACACTTGAAAATGCGTCTTTAGAAACCGCAAAAGAAAACTGGCCGGAATTTGAATATATATACAATAATAATTGTAAAAACTGTAAAACATCGGTTGCATTATTTGCTCCTTTTACTCTATCATCTTTAGTTGGCAAGGACACTACCGGAAAAGAAATAGTAATAAGATACGATACCTTAATGCCAGAATACGCAGCTTTTAAATACAACAAAACTACACCATATACTTTTATTACCGTAAAACACAATGTAAAACATGACGGCTTTATTTCATTTGGTAATATTAGATTCCCATATTGTCAAAAATATAAATTAAGCGATACTCAAGAAATTATTAAACAACAAAACTACTACGAACAAATAGTTTTACTTTCAAATAAAATTATTTCTGACGCTGTCAATAAAAAATTTAATTCTGACAAAGCTCTTAAATCAAATTACTTTAACATACAACATAATTAATTCTATTCTCAATATCCGTGATTCATAATTATGGCAATAAAACCAATCAACTTAAACGAATACATTTCACAGTTTCCTGAGGAAACTCAAAAAACACTACAAGAAATCAGAAATTTGATTAAAAAAATTGCTCCTGACTCTGAAGAAAATATAAGCTATGGAATGCCGGCATATAAAACAAATAGCAAACCGTTAGTTTATTTTGCAGGTTATAAACACCATATTGGTTTTTACGCAACGCCAAATGCCCATGAAGCCTTTAAAACAGAATTATCTGAATTCAAACAAGGTAAAGGCTCCGTGCAATTTCCATTAAACCTGCCAATGCCTTACAACTTAATTATCAAAATGATTAAATTTAAAGTGCAGGAAAATAAATTAAACGCAAAAAAATAAATTTATGACCAATCAACCCTACCCTTGTTTATGGTTTAACGGCCAGGCAAAAGAGGCTGCGGAACATTATTGCTCGGTTTTTAAAAACTCTCGTCTCCTTTCAGAAAATCCCTTTGCTGTAGTTTTTGAATTAAACGGCACAAAATTTATGAACTTAAATGGAGGCCCTGAATATAAATTTACACCAGCCAACTCTTATATAATATCCTGTCAAACTCAATCAGAAATTGATTATTACTGGGATAAACTTGGTAAAGAAGGAGAATACGGCAAATGCGGCTGGCTGACCGATAAATTTGGTGTGTCATGGCAAATTGTTCCCGAAATTTTAGGGCAACTCATGAGTAATCCCGAAAAAGCACCAAAGGTAATGTATGCATTTATGCAAATGTCTAAATTCAATATCGAAACCTTAACTAATATTTAAGAATAAACCAAACCATTAGTGGTATAATTAATTGAATTCAAATTAACAAAGAAAACTTGTTAAACATACGATGAATTAATGTCGACCCGCTACTCTGAAATTAATTAATACCTTTAAAATAAAATACATAAGCATGAAAAAAATTCTTTTAGTTTTTCTCTCTGTTCTAATTATTACCAGTTGTAAATCTTGGGACGCTTCAAAAATAGCGGTAAAAAAAGAACCTATTACTCCAAAAATCTTAACGCTTGAAAGAAAAATAGAAGACATAGCCAACGCAACTGTTGTTACTAATGAGGATAGGATGAAACTTTTTACTAAAGAGGTGGAAGATAATTTAACCGACCCATACGGCGATAAATATGGCTACGTTGTAATGAAACAAAATATTATTAAAGTTAACATGGGTATTGGCTGGGCACTCTTGCAAGGTTTTACAGGAGCCGTGCCACTTTTGTTTGGTGTGCCCGCCGGGGGTTTTAAATACACCTTAGAAATTGAACTCCGTTTTATGGATTCACAAAACAAACTCATAGGAAAATATTCTGCTATTGGCAAAGGCTCCGCAAAAACCGCATTATACTGGGGTTACAGTGGACAAAACGCTGTAAGAAAATCGTATGTTGATGCCATAAACGATGCATTTAATCAAATAAGACCGCAAATTCAGGCGGATGCAAGCAGATTAAACGAAAAACTACAGGCCGCGGGTAAATTAAGATAACTTGTTAAACACAAGCAAACTTTAATGTTAAGGTAAATATTTTTATAGGCCCTTCTATTAAAAAAAATTAAGTTTCATTAAATTTTATAATTTTTATATGTCTGAAATAAATTATTTTGATTTGAATAAAAAATCATGGAACAATCGAGTAGACATCCATTATGATTCCGAATTTTACGATGTAAAGAATTTTATTGCCGGCAATACCTCTCTTAATGATATTGAATTAAATTTATTAGGCAACCTAAAAAACAAATCAGTTCTGCATTTGCAATGTCATTTTGGGCAGGATACTATTTCGCTGAGCAGATTAGGTGCTATAGCAACAGGTGTTGATTTTTCTGAAAACGCAATTAACAAAGCTAATATACTTGCTAAAGAAACTAACTCTTCAGCCGAATTTATTTGTTGTAATATTTATGATTTACCAAAACACTTAGATAAAAAATTTGATATTGTATTTACAAGTTACGGTACAATTACCTGGCTACCCGATTTAAAACAATGGGCAAAACTAATTTGTGATTATTTAAAACCAAATGGCAAATTTGTTTTTGCAGAATTTCATCCAGTTGTTTGGATGTTTGATGATTATTTTAAAACAGTTGCCTATAATTATTTTAACACAGGGCCAATAGTTGAAACTGAAAATGGCACCTATGCAGACCCTGAAGCCCCAATTAGCAGTGAATACATTGGATGGAATCACTCAATTGGTGAGGTTTTAAACAATTTAATTAGTAACGGCCTTGAAATAAATTCGTTTACAGAATTTGATTATTCGCCCTATAATTGCTTTAAAGAAACCATTGAAACAGAACCAAAAAAATACCGCATAAAGCACTTACATAACAACATACCGATGGTTTATGCATTAGCTGCCACAAAAAAATAATTTTTTTATTTTTGAAATTATATTAATTATGAGAATTATAAAAGCTAATATTATTTTAGTCTTTTGTCTTTTATTATTATCCTGTGGTATTACTTCTGATAAATTTGTTGTTCCTAAAGTAATTTCAGGAAAATGGCAATCAGTAAAAAATAAACTAACGGTTCGCACCGAACCAAAATGGATGAAGTTTAACTTTATTTCAGATACAATTAATGTTGAAATAACTATAAACACTGATAAGTCGGCCAGGGGCAAAATTGGAAATTCGTTTTTTGAAAACGGAAAAGTGTTTAAAAACAATGGCGACCTGCAAAAAACGAAAGTAGCCTATATTATTAAATGTAAAACTTACGGCAACTATTTTGAAAAAGACCCCTTAACCTCTAAAACTGTTGAAATTTGGCTTGCTCCAATTAATGAGCAAGGCATTATGGAAGCTGAACTTCGCTATACAGAAAATGGGTCAACATTCCCAATGGGCGACTTAAAATTTTTGAAATTAGAAACAGAAAATTAAATTAGTTAATTACCTTTTTTGTTATTCTGTAGCCTCTGCCTTTTTGCGATTGAATAATACGCTTGCCAAAAAAGCACCTAATATTGTAAATATGTACATCTATAGTTCTTTTACCGGCAATACTTTCATCTTGCCAAACTTGTTGAGCAATATCTGTTTTACTAAAAAACTTATCAGGGTGATTATACAACAACTCAAAAACTTTAAATTCTTTCCGTGGCAATTGAACTGGTAAGCCTTTATTAAAAATTAAATATTTTTCGTTGTCAATAATTATGTCGCTGTTTTTTTGTTTTAATTTTGTCTGCCGCCGTTTTACTAAATTTTTTAAAAACAAAAGTACAACCGCAGGTTTTAAATGAAAATTAATAAACGCGTCAGCCCCTGAATTTAAAGCTATTTCCTGTGCAAAATCATCTTGTTTTTCAGAATAAATTACAATAAAAGGGTTGTTATTTAATTTACGTGCTTTAATTTCTTTAGTAATTATAACAGCATCGTTCGGACTTAAATCTAAATTTAAAAAAACAACATCCGATTCTTCTTTTTCTATAAAATCAAAAAAATCATTCTCTTCGTTAAAAACAAAAACATGGTTGTAATTTTGCTTAACAAGTTCAATAGTTTTAAAAATTCGGTTTATTGAATTATCAAAAAAAACTATTGTATAATCTTCGCTGTTCATAGGCAACAACGTAAAGTTTATATATTAAGTTTAACACAACAGCAAGTAAAAGTTAATTAAACATTAAGTTTAATAGGATAGTTTATTTTAAAATTATTTATTTGTGGCAATAATTTTATTTACTGAAATATTTAATATACCCGTTATTTTTTGAGTTTCTAAAAATAAACTTTTGGTATTTACCGGTAATTTATGTTTAAGTGTTTTAAAGTATACCTCGCTTTTAGAAAGCCAAACTTTAAAAATTTTTAAATTCTTTTTACTGATTATCGTTTTGAGTTTTTGATTACTGTCTATTTCTGAAGATAATTGAATAATTAAATTTTTTACTTTTTTTTCTTCCTTAAACATAATTGTTTCGGATACCGAACAAATAAAACGTAGCAAATTTAAATTAAGATGATAGTTCGCAATTAAAGCTTCAATCACATATCCATCGGCATAAGAGACTTCAATTTTTTTTAAAGCCAGTAATATTTTTCTATTTGTCATAAAACTAAAAAAGCGCCTGCTAAATTAGCAGACGCTTTTTATTAAATCTCAAAAAACTATTTATTCACTATTAATTTAACGGTTTCTTTACCTAAATTACTCGTTAATGTTATAAAGTAAATTCCAGAATTAAGATCTTTGGTATTTAAAGTAATTTTATTTTCACCTGCAAATATAAGTTGATTTTGAACAGGCATCATAACTACCTTTCCTGCAATATCTGTTACCGTAACGTCAATCAATACGCTAGTTTGAGCATCTATTTTCAAAGTTGTTGCATCAGCAACAGGATTAGGATATAAATTAATATTTCCTATTGCTGTATTTTTTTCATTTAATGAAGTAGCAGTACAAGTTGATGTAGTTATTGTTTTTACTACGCTGCTGCTTCCATTAGCATCATTTACCAACATTGTAATTGTAAACGAACCAACTGATGATATTGTAAACGAAGGTGAAACAGCAGTTGAATTTGAAATTGCAACACCTGATGATGCTACCCACGATACTGAACAATAATTTGGTGTTAAGGTTGAACTTGCTGTAAAAATGGCAGGGGTAATTGTTGTAAATGAACCAACACAAACAGTAGAAGGAATTCCTGCAACCATATTGTTTGAAGCTACTGAACCTGTTGCCACTGCTATAGCTGCATCAGTAAAACTTGCACCTGCTAAAGCAATTGAACCAAGAGCAGGACGATAATCAGGAGTTAAAAAATTATACGGGTTGGTAAGAATGTTAGCAGTTGTAAGCAACGTATCGTTTCCATTAGCAACTACCCAAGCATTAATTGTACCATTAAAAGCAGTTACTGCAGTTTGAGTTTCGATAGCTTTTTGACCGTAACCTGCCAATATGTTGTTTTTAAATACTAACGAACCAGCCGCAGCATTGTTTTCTGAAGCGCTACCGTCAATAAATAATGAACGTGTTTTATGATCCATTAAAATAGAGTTCACAATTTTTAAACTTGAGTTTCTGCGAACGCGAGCACCTCTTCTAAAACCAGGGTGTGTTGTTGCAGATAATACACCTCTTAACGGACCAATATCTGTAACATTAGAAAATATACCTGATGTTAATGGGGTTGCTGTTGAGCCTGTAGGATCATTATCAGATTCAAACGCTTCAGAAGTTGACGCACCAGAAGGAGCAGCATAAGTAGGGTCTGCTAAATTTGGGTCACGAACACCTAATGCAAATTGAACACTTCCTCTCCAGCCATTATCTGTATCAAAATCATCATCAACACCTCTGTATGCTACTAAATGCTTACAATTAACTGTTCCGCCAAACCATTCAAACGAATCGTCGTTAATAAAAGAACATTGAACGTAATCAATGGTTGTTCCTCTGCCCACAGCACCAAATGTTAAGCCGTTAATTTCTTTGTTTGCGGTATATACATAACCTCCAAACTCGATACGAACATATTTTAAAGTTCCTGAATTATCATTATCATTAGGAGTTACGGTACCGCCTCCGTATAATGTTAACGATGAAGTTGCTATACCTTCAATATAATTAGTTCCGTTAGGATTATTGTTACTTGCTAATCCCATAAGAATTACTCCACCCCAATCGCCAGGAGCACGAGAACCCGGAGCTGCATCAGATGTAAAAACAATTGGAGCTGTAACAGTACCAATTGCATTTAAAGTTGAGCCTGTTGTAACAAATAAACCCGAACCGGCTACTTGCAATGAACCTCTTATTACCACACCCGGTTGAATAGTTAATACCGAATTATTGGTAACATAAACTTGCCCCTGAAGTAAAACAGTTTGTCCGGCAGCCCAAGTTGTATTGCTTGTAATGTTTCCGTTAACTGTCATAGTAGGTGCAGGGTAAACTTTGTTTTGCGGGTCCCATTCAGTCCAGTTGTCAGTCCACATTGGTGTTGGCGCTGGAGCAAAAGCACCTCTGTAGCAGGTTTTTTCTAAAAACGCTGTTTGTGCGCTGGCATTTAGTAGCGTAAATGCACTTAATAAGGTAAATACTAGTTTTTTCATTTTTTTATATTTTATGTCACAAATTTCTGATTACAATATTTTTAAATCATTAATCAAATGTTAATACATGGCTTAATGTATGTTATAAAATAGTTAAGAAGAATTTTTAGAATTTATAAGTTAATTGCAACGCATAAGTTGAACCGTTGCGAATAGTTCTTATTATATCATCCTTATTTAAGTCTAATTTTGTGCTGGCAGCATTAAAGTCTTTTTTATTATATAAATATTGCAGCTGATTTTTAGCAAGTATATCTCTTGCAGTTAAGCGAAGCTCTAGTTTATTTTTTAAAAAACTTTTAGACGCCTGTAGATCTAGAACTGTTCGTCCATTTTCCCATATATCTAGTGTAGTTCCATAATTACCTACAATACTAATTCGTTGGCCAATTCTGTTTACCATTGCGCTTAAAGAAAATCCATTATCAGTATCTATATATGAAATTCCGGCATTAATTAAATATGGCGATTGCCCTTGTAACGGTCTTGTATTTGGTGCATCTGCAGGTTTAGAAGTTTGTTTAGAAATATCAACGCTTGATTTTATATATGCATAATTTGTAAATAAGGTTAAGTTGTTTAATACTTTTCCTAATAAACTACTATCGTTTTTTACAAAAATACCTGGAATAATTCTGTATTCAATTTCGAAACCATAACAATTAGCTTTAGGAACATTGGCATATGAAATTTCGTTGGCGTTTGTCATAGCAATTTGTTCAATTGGATTTTCAAAATCTTTATAAAATAAAGAAGTTGAAAATAACTGCCCTCTGCCTGGATAAATTTCATAACGCACATCATAATTTTTTATTTTTGCGCGTTTTAGGGTATCGTTTCCGGTAGTAAAAAACAAAGTATTAAAGTCATAAAAACCAAATGGAGCAAGCTCTCTGAATTCCGGACGGTTTAATGTTTGAGAATAACTTAATCTGATATTTTGTTTATCGTTTGGCGAAAAAACCAAATTTGCAGAAGGCAATAAATCAAAGATAGTTGAATCCTTGGTAATTTTCTTTTTGTTAATCACATACAGTGGGTCAGGAAATGTTAAGCTTTGATAATATGACTCTGCTCTTGCGCCAAAAACTGCTCTAAACCACGTTTTATATTTTACATCTGCCATAAAAAATCCTGCCATTAACTTTGAAGCGGCTTCATAAGAATCTTGTGGATGTGTCCCTTCTGTTAATTTAAAACCACCTACACCTGGGGAAATTAAACCCATGTTTTCGTTTTTAAAAATGGAGTCAGGGCCAAGAAATAATAAATTATAATTAAATGCAATAGGAAAACCCGAACCATACGTTGTATAACCAAATTGTCTGGCATAAAATACCCTCGACCGTTGTTGAGCCTGAGCGCCTATTTTTAATTCAAAACTTAAATCGCTTGAAATTTTAAATTGTCTTTGAATATCAAGCTTAACGCTTTTGATGTTTTCTTTTAAGCTTGACCAAAACATAAATCCTCCGTAATCACTTCCAACACTACTTGGTGATAAAACAGCTTGATAAACTGTATCTAAAGGATTGGGGTCGCTTGGATCTGAAAT